>NZ_JAHLRC010000133.1:0-9197 GCF_018919545.1 Citrobacter sp. S46_ASV_140 | reverse complement strand
CGAAGAGTTGACGCGAACGCTGGTCATCAATCCTGGTCGTATGCGCCAGAATGTGCAGTTAACGCATGGTCTTATTAATAGCGAAAAAATCATGATGCAGCTGGTGGAAAGGCTGGGCAAAGATGCCGCACATGAACGCGTCTACCAACTGGCAATGCGCAGCACGCATGAAGGCATCCCCTACGCTGATGTGCTGCGCGATGACCCTCTTATTCGCCAGCACTTTAGCGATTCAGAAATTAATACGCTGCTGGATCCTGCTCACTACATCGGCCTTTGCGCAGAAATCGCCGAGGAAACGGCCGCTCGCGTATGGGAGAAAGACAATGGCTGATCCCCTGCTTTCTCTGGCAAGTGAACGCATTGTCACCCCGAATGGAATCGAAAGCGGCTATCTGCATATTGAAAGCGGACGTATTTCTGGCCTCGACAGTACACCGCGAGGAAAAATCGTCGATTATCGCCATGCCATGCTGATGCCCGGTTTTGTGGATATTCACGTTCACGGCTGGGGGAGAGGGTCGTTTGCCTGGAGAGGTGAACGCCGTTCTTTGCAGGCGATGAGCCGGGATCTGGTTAACGCCGGGGTTACCGCGTGGCTTGCAACATCAGCCACCCAGTCGGAAACGTTCTTGCTGGAGAGTCTTTCCACCGCCGCAGACTGGATTGCAGACGCAAAAGCGGAAGATGGTGCCGAAGCGGTGGGTATTCATATGGAAGGCCCCTTTATTAACCCTGCATACAGCGGAATGCAGAGCAAGGACGCGATTCAACCACCCGGTATCGAAGGATTCAAACGCTATCAGCACGCCGCGAGGGGAAATATCCGTCTGATGACGCTCGCACCTGAACTGCCGGGCGCCCTGGCGCTAATCCGCTATTTACGCCAGTCAGGCGTCACCGTGTCAGCCGGTCATACCGACGCCACCTTTGATGAAACCACCCTCGCCATTGAAGCCGGTTTAACCCACTTTACCCATGCATTTAGCGCCATGCGCGGGCTGCATCACCGGGAGCCTGGCGTGGTGGGGGCGCTGATGTACCATCAGAATACGTATGCCGAGGTGGCAAAGCAGAGCGGGATTACGTTGCGACCAGAAGTGTTCGACATTCTCTATCGGTTGAAAAAAGATCGCCGGTTGGTCATGGTCAGCGATTGTCTGGGATATGTGGATTTTCCCGAAGGATCAGAATTCCACCATTACCTGCGCCAGGAGACGTTTCGCATTCACAATCATTGTCTTGAAATCACCGACCACAGCGGAAAGACCCGAACGGTTTCACCCACGGAATGGTCCGAAGTGTGCAAACTGGAGATGAGCTTTCTGGACTCCGTGAAAAATGTGGTCGACAGGCTGGAAAAAGGCTGGGTTTCAGCCGCGCAGATTGCCTGCCTTAATCCGGCAATCCTGGCGGGTGTTGACGCGAGAAAAGGCAGCCTGACGTCAGGAAAAGATGCCGATATTCTCGTGTTGGGTGCAGAGTTAAACCTGGAAGCCGTCTGGTGTCGCGGCGTTTCGCAACCTCTGGCTAAATAAAAATATCACTGTAATGCGTATCAAGAAAAATTTTTAACGCCTCCTGGCTCATTCCCTGAACCTGCTGAATAAATTCCTCAGCAGGTATTTTTTTGCGCGCGGAGGGAAGTCCATTTTCGCGTAATAACAGGAGATCGTCCTGCGTGAGCCAGAAATTCACTTTGACATAATCCAGCCCTGCGTAGCGGAGATGACTCGATATCTTGTTTGTAAAGGTAATCAGCAGGTCGAATTCGAGCTGCTGAAGCCGCGCAATCTCATTGATGTTGATGCAGGCGGGGATTTCAATATGGAAGCGGGAGAAAAGCATCTCTTTAAAATAGCCGACCTTACTCTCTGACGAGTTCGTCACAATAATGACCCGCTTTTTCTTATCGCCAACAACCCGATTTTTGAGCGCATACTTTTTGATAATCAGCACCAGGGTTGCCAGGTGAATAGCAGAAAAGGTCGTTTGCCAGTGATGTTCAATCTCCTTCACCGCATACTGGACATGATCCCATAGCTCAGGATAGCGTCGCTGGACATCATGGAGCTTTTTATCATCGAACCAGAGATGAAATTTATTCTGGATGATGGCGGCATAGATAAAATTATAAATCTCCGCAAACCAGGCGTGCTGATTGTGAATGGTGTTCTCCAGACATCCGGCTAAAGCATGACAGGTGCGCTTAACGTAAGAGACCAGCCGGGCGTCGTATAATGTGAAGGGGCGATGAGTAAACGTCAGTGAAGCAATCAGCAGATCCAGACAGATATTTTCATCCGCATCAGGCAATACGCCATAAGGAAAGGTTGTCAAAAACTCAGCCGCCGAACTCTCCGTAATTCTGTGTCCCCTGCGGATACGGTGCAGGGCAAGGCTAAGATAGACCAGTAAGTATTTTCTGCCGTTATATCCCAGGGCGATGACCGGACTGATTTTATCTTCGTAATAGTCTGCCGCCTGGTTTATCTCTGCTGCACACTCATGAAGAAACTGTTCGGCAATTGAACGGCCTGTCGGCTCATTGGCCTGGTGGGCGATAAGTCGGTGATCCTCACCAATTTCGACCGTTTTTAATATCGTCATGCACGCCGCCAGCCGCAGCTGGAACTCATCCCCCGCAAGCCGGGAGCCCTTACGCGGGATACTTTGCACAATCAGATCGCGTTCCTGCACCAGGCTCATCATGACGGGATTATCATTTTTTACCGTTCCCGCACTGACATAAAATTTTTTGTAATAATCATTTTTATTCACCACATCGTGCAAACAGAGCGCCACAAAGAGATCCTTCACCCTCTCTTCTGCCGTAGTGATATAGCGATTAAACTGGACGCGCGCTAAAAACTGTCGGTATTCGCTGTAGCCAATCCGGGTGGTAATAAACTGATTATCCTGATGTAGCTGGACATTCTCTGGCAGAAGTTCATTGAGCTCTTTCATTGTCCGTTTTAGCGTGGAGAGCGTTTTACCGAAACGCTCGACGGCCTCTTCAACGGGGAGCGGACTGTTGTCCTGGAGATATTTCAGAAAAGAGAGATCAAAATGATTCATGAACGCCTGCCAGTTAATTATGCAGGGCACATCATAGAGGAAAAGCTCAATTAAAACCGTGACCCGTCGCGAGTCACGGTTGATTATAGCCCCATCGCCGTGCCTGCCAGTAGCCAGAGATTGAGCGCCACGACCAGTATCACAATGACCCAGCCAATCTGTTTAACGCAACGACGATTGACCAGATCCCCCATCAGCTTACTGTCGCTGGTGAAGATCAGCAGCGGCACCAGCGCCAGCGCGATACCAAAACTGAGCAACACCTGACTCATCACCAGAATACGGGTCGGATCCAATCCCATCAGAATTACAATAAATGATGGCATCATGGTGACGGTACGGCGTATCCATAGCGGAATGTGAAAACGGATAAACCCTTGCATCACCACCTGCCCCGCCAGCGTACCGACCACGGTAGAAGAGAGTCCCGCAGCCACCAGGCTTAAACCAAACACCGTCGCTGCAGCGTGACTCAACAACGGTTCAAGGGTCAGATACGCCTGATCGAGATCGGCAATACCGGTATGCCCGCTAAAATGAAATGCAGCGGCAGCCGTCGCCATCATCGCCAGATTGACAAATCCGGCAATCGTCATGGCGATAGCCACATCCCATTTAGTGGCCGCATAGCGCTGTTGGCGTGTTCCGCCGTGCAAATGCTGAGTTAAGGAAGAGTGCAGATAAATGACGTGCGGCATGATAGTCGCACCGAGCACCCCAGCGGCCAGAAACACCGCTTCGGAATTAGGCAGGCTTGGGATCACCATTCCCTTACTAAGCTGCGCAAAGTTCGGTTGGGAAAAAACCAGCTCCACAATGTAAGCCGCGGCCACAAACAGCAGCAGGCCGCCAATCACCTTTTCCAGCGGTTTTTGACCGCGACGCTGCAGCATCAGAATTAAGAACGTCGCGATACCGGTGAGTACGGCCCCTTGCAATAAGGAAACGCCGAGGATCAGTTTGAAGCCAATCGCAGCGCCAATAAACTCAGCAAGGTCTGTTGCCATAGCGATAATTTCTGCCTGCACCCAGTAGAACCACACCACCGGGCGAGGATAGTGATCGCGAATTTGCTCCGCCAGGTTTTTACCCGTAGCAATGCCGAGTTTTGCCGACAGCACCTGAATCAGCATCGCCATCAGGTTTGCCCAGACCACCACCCACAGCAATTGATAACCAAAGCTGGCCCCTGCCTGGATATTGGTGGCGAAGTTACCCGGATCGATATAGCCGATCGCCGCAATGAACGCAGGTCCCATTAATGCGAGCTTCAACTTGCGCGCTGCCCGCCCACTGCTACTCTCAACGCGATCGTTAGTCATTTTAGTGCCTCAGAAACATAGCCTTTGCTATATTTCAAGCTACGCCTACTGAGAATGATTATCAAATTCATTTTAATGGGTGACGTTGATTTCTCTGATAGCGTTTGTCTATGGATCGATAAGGATTCTGGAAATACCGGCGAGATGTTTAATTATTGTTATGAGAATAGCACAATGACATAACTTTTCACTTCCATACTAAACATAACGGAAGTGTATCACCGATCACTAATTTTGAATCTCGTCACAGGTCCTTATTATAGTGTGTGTTTGATCTCGTTTTCTTTATGGTTGTTACATAGAATGTGCACGAAAACTAAACCTGCCTCATATTTGGAGCAAATATGGACCGCGTTCTTCATTTTGTCCTGGCCCTTGCCGTGGTTGCGGTACTCGCACTGCTGGTAAGCAGTGACCGTAAAAAAATCCGCATTCGTTATGTTATTCAATTGCTTGTTATCGAAGTGTTACTGGCATGGTTCTTCCTGAACTCTGATGTCGGTCTGGGCTTCGTGAGAGGCTTCTCCGAGATGTTTGAGAAACTGCTCGGGTTTGCTAATGAAGGGACAAACTTTGTCTTCGGTAGCATGAACGATAAAGGCCTGGCATTCTTCTTCCTGAAAGTGCTTTGCCCGATCGTCTTCATCTCCGCCCTGATCGGTATTTTGCAGCATATCCGCGTACTGCCGGTAATCATCCGCGCGATTGGTTTCCTGTTATCCAAAGTAAACGGTATGGGCAAACTGGAATCCTTCAACGCCGTCAGCTCTCTGATCCTGGGTCAGTCCGAGAACTTTATCGCCTATAAAGATATTCTCGGCAAAATGTCTCGTAACCGTATGTACACCATGGCAGCAACGGCGATGTCGACTGTTTCCATGTCTATCGTCGGCGCGTACATGACCATGCTGGAACCGAAGTATGTGGTTGCGGCGCTGGTTCTGAACATGTTCAGCACCTTTATCGTGCTGTCGCTGATCAACCCGTACCGCGTTGACGCCAGCGAAGAAAATATCCAGATGTCTAACCTGCACGAAGGCCAGAGTTTCTTCGAAATGCTGGGTGAATACATTCTGGCTGGTTTCAAAGTGGCAATTATCGTTGCGGCGATGCTGATTGGTTTCATCGCACTGATCGCTGCCCTGAACGCTCTGTTCGCCACCGTGACCGGTTGGTTTGGCTACAGCATCTCCTTCCAGGGCATCCTGGGTTACATCTTCTACCCGGTTGCATGGGTAATGGGTGTGCCGTCCAGCGAAGCGCTGCAGGTAGGCAGTATCATGGCAACTAAACTGGTTTCCAACGAATTCGTTGCGATGATGGATCTGCAGAAAATCGCCGCTACGCTCTCCCCGCGCGCAGAAGGCATCCTGTCCGTGTTCCTGGTTTCCTTCGCTAACTTCTCTTCCATCGGTATTATCGCCGGTGCGATTAAAGGCCTGAACGAAGAGCAAGGTAACGTGGTTTCTCGCTTTGGTCTGAAGCTGGTGTACGGCTCTACGCTGGTGAGCGTACTGTCCGCATCTATCGCCGCACTGGTGCTGTAAGCGTAAGACAACGTCGCAGTAATAAGACCGGGGAGATTCATATTCTCCCCGGTTTTTTTATGCCTGCGATTCAGCAAACCGAAGAGATAAAGAGTAAGAACTGGCAGGATGCAGAAACAAAAAACCCCCGCTTTTCAGCGAGGGTTTAAATTTTGGTGGAGCTAAGCGGGATCGAACCGCTGACCTCTTGCATGCCATGCAAGCGCTCTCCCAGCTGAGCTATAGCCCCACGATGCTTTTACGTACGTACCAAATTCATTGGGATTAAATTTGGTGGAGCTAAGCGGGATCGAACCGCTGACCTCTTGCATGCCATGCAAGCGCTCTCCCAGCTGAGCTATAGCCCCACGATGCTTTTACGTACGTACCAAATTCATTGGGATTAAATTTGGTGGAGCTAAGCGGGATCGAACCGCTGACCTCTTGCATGCCATGCAAGCGCTCTCCCAGCTGAGCTATAGCCCCATTACGTAAAGCTTGTCGAGTTGACGGGCGGCATCATATGAATTCCCTTCGCGTGTGTCAACGGCAAAATTAACTCATAGAATTCAATCGCTGAAAAAGCAGTCAAATGAAGAACATTGCGTAACAACTCGCATTCAGTAGTTAAACGCGTCACGGTTTCTACTAAAATGGTGCTATAAAATGAACCACTAATTAACCCCACGACTATTCAGGGAATCGTTATGTTCAAGGAACGGATGACGCCAGAAGAACTTGCTAATCTGACCGGATACAGCCGACAGACCATCAATAAATGGGTACGCAAAGAAGGTTGGGCGACATCACCAAAACCAGGCGTTCAGGGCGGTAAAGCCCGGCTGGTTCACGTCACCGAACAAGTTCGTGAATACATTCGCAGCGCTGAGCGTTCAGCCGAAGGTTTGTCAGATAACTTATCGATATCCGGCGATACCTCTGTTGAAGCGCTGCTGATTAGGCTCGCCAAAGAAATGACGCCGACAGAACAGAAAATGTTTACCTCACTGATCCTGCGTGAAGGCATTACGGGTTTATTACAGCGTTTAGGGATCCGCGAAAACAAATAATATGAAAAAATTACGCAGCAAAATGACGACCGAAGAGCTGGCGGAATGTCTCGGGGTTGCCAAACAAACCGTCAATCGTTGGATCAGAGAACAAAACTGGACTACCGAAAAGTTTCCCGGCGTTAAAGGTGGTCGTGCAAGACTGATTCATATTGACTCCAGCGTCCGCGCGTTTCTGCTCAATATTCCCGCTTTTCGCAAAGTCCCTGAAGTTTATCAGGCTGAAGAACCGCTGGCAGAATACACCCACGTAGTACGCAGCCACGCGTGTCGCCAGATAATTAGCGCACTGGACAACATGTCCCCCACGGAACAAGAAAAGCTGGCGATGTATATTTCGCGCGAAGGTATTCGCACTTTTCTTACTCGTTTGGGTATTGATGAGTCTGAATAACAGGCAAAAAAAACGGCAGGATACGCTCCTGCCGTTGTTTCATCGGTCAATCAGTCTTATTGCTGGCTTTCACGCTCAGCAATAAACGCCAGCGCTTTATTAATACGCTCAATGCTGCGGGATTTACCAATCGCATGCACCGTAACGTCTAACGCTGGGGACTGACCCGCGCCGGTAACGGCTACGCGCAGCGGCATCCCGACTTTACCCATGCCAACTTCCAGTTCATCAGCCGTTGCCTGAATCGCATGGTGCACGTTTTCTGCCGTCCACTCGCTAATCGCAGCCAGCTTGTCGCGAACCACTTCCAGCGGCTGACGCGCAACCGGGCGCAGGTGTTTCTTCGCTGCATCAGCGTCGAACTCGGCAAAGTCTTCGTAGAAATAGCGGCAGCTCTGCGCCATCTCTTTCAGCGTTTTGCAGCGCTCACCGAGCAGTTTAACCAGCTCTGACAGCTGCGGGCCTATGCGGGTATCGATATTTTCCTGCTCAATGTGCCATTGCAGATGGGTTGCTACATATTCCGGCGCCAGCGCATTAATATAGTGATGGTTCAGCCACTGCAGTTTTTCAGTGTTAAACGCACTCGCAGACTTGCTCACCGCACCGAGGGAGAACAGTTTGATCATCTCTTCACGGGTGAAAATTTCCTGATCGCCACTGGACCAGCCCAGACGCACCAGATAGTTCAGCAGCGCTTCCGGCAGGTAACCGTCGTCGCGGTATTGCATAACGCTGACCGCACCGTGACGTTTGGAGAGTTTTTTACCATCGTCACCGTTGATCATTGATACGTGTGCGTACACTGGCACCGGCGCGTTCAGCGCTTTCAGGATATTGATCTGACGCGGAGTGTTGTTGATATGGTCTTCACCACGAATAACGTGGGTGATTTCCATATCCCAGTCGTCGACAACAACGCAGAAGTTGTAGGTCGGGGAACCGTCGGTACGGCGAATGATCAAATCATCCAGCTCCTGGTTGCTGAATTCGATCGGCCCACGGATCTGGTCGTCAAAAATAACGGAACCGTCCTGCGGGTTGGCAAAACGAACCACGCAAGGTTCATCAGCAGCGTGATGCTCGTGGCCGTGGCGGCAGCGGCCGTCGTAACGCGGCTTCTCACCGTTCGCCATCTGCTCTTCGCGCAGCGCGTCCAGACGCTCTTTAGAGCAGTAGCATTTATATGCGGTGCCTGCTTCCAGCATTTCATCAATCACCGCGTTGTAGCGATCAAAACGTTTGGTCTGGAAGTACGGGCCTTCATCCCATTCCAGATTCAGCCAGTTCATGCCATCCATAATGGCTTCAATAGCTTCCGGAGTGGAGCGTTCGAGATCGGTGTCTTCAATACGCAGCACAAACTCACCGCCATGGTTGCGTGCAAAAAGCCAGGAATAAAGAGCAGTACGCGCACCGCCGACGTGCAGGTAGCCTGTCGGGCTTGGCGCGAAGCGAGTTTTGATTTTCATGAAATGGCCTTACGTTTATAAAGATGCCGACAACCGGCAAATCCAGGGAAGATTATCAGGCTCGTATTCTATCACCGTGGTCTGATTCCTCAATGTTGTTCAGGTTGGAACATTACGCTTTGCCATTTTCGTATACAAATCATGCCGCACGGACTGTTTTGCGATCGTTTTGTTTAAATTTACGACGAACGAACAATTTCTTTAGAAAATGCGTTGACTCATTTTCAACTCTCCCTATAATGCGACTCCACACAGCGGGGGTGATTAGCTCAGCTGGGAGAGCACCTCCCTTACAAGGAGGGGGTCGGCGGTTCGAACCCGTCATCACCCACCAC
>NZ_JAHLRC010000132.1:0-9239 GCF_018919545.1 Citrobacter sp. S46_ASV_140 | reverse complement strand
CCGCGACGCGATCGCGCACGGTTTGATCGTGAAAAATGCCGACAATTGCCGCGCCGCGGGCTTTCGCTTCTTCAATCAGTGCGACGACGGCGGCGCTGTTTTTGGCGTCCAGCGAGGCGGTGGGCTCATCGAGGAGTAGAATCGGGTAATCGACGATAAACCCTCGGGCGATATTGACGCGCTGCTGTTCGCCCCCGGAAAACGTCGACGGCGCCAGATGCCACAGCCGCTCCGGCACGTTCAGGCGGGTAAGCAGGTTAGCCGCTTTGGCTGCGCACTCCTCGCGTGACACGCCGAGATCCAGCAGCGGCTGCATCACCACATCCAGCGCAGAAATCCTTGGGATCACGCGCAAGAACTGGCTGACCCAGCCGATGGTTGAACGGCGAACTTCCAGCACTTTACGCGCCGGAGCCTGCACCAGATCGACCCATTCGCCGCTGTGGCGGATGTGGATGTGTCCTTCATCCGGCAGGTAGTTGGCGTACAGCGAACGCAGCAACGTGGATTTGCCGCTGCCAGAGTGACCGTGCAGCACCACGCATTCGCCGTTTTTAACTTCCAGCGTGGCGTCTTGCAGCACCGGCAGACGCACGCCGTTTTGCTGATGCAGTACAAAGGTTTTACTGACGTTTTCAACGCGGATCGCGTTCATTTTTAGCCTCTTTAAGCATTTTTGCGTTCGATTGCCTGATGGCGCTTCGCTTATCAGGCCTACAACCGATGCCGATCCGTAGGCCGGGTCGCGAAGCGCCACCCGGCAAGACAAAATCAGTTTTGCAAAACAGATGACACCAGCAACTGGGTATACGGATGATGCGGGTCGTCGAGTACGCGGTCGGTTAACCCACTTTCCACCACCTGACCCTGCTTCATCACCAGCAAACGGTCGGCCAGCAGGCGCGCTACGCCCAGATCGTGGGTGACAATAACCACTGCCAGATCCAGTTCCACCACCAGGCCGCGCAGCAGGTCCAGCAGTTTGGCCTGTACGGAAACGTCCAGACCGCCGGTGGGCTCGTCCATAAACACCAGTTTGGGATGGGTGACGAGGTTGCGGGCGATCTGCAGTCGCTGCTGCATGCCGCCGGAAAAGGTGGTTGGCAGGTCGTCGATACGCGAGGCCGGGATCTCCACTTCCTCCAGCCAACGCTGCGCGGTGGCACGGATGTCGCCGTAGTGGCGCGCCCCGGTGGCCATCAGGCGTTCGCCGATATTGCCGCCAGCGGAGACCTGACGGCGCAGGCCATCCAGCGGATGCTGATGCACCACGCCCCATTCGGTGCGCAGCAGACGGCGACGGTCGGCCTCGTTCATGCCGTACAGCGAACGGTTCTGATACAAAATCTCACCGCTCTGCGGCGTCAGCCGTGAAGAGATCGATTTCAGCAGCGTGGTTTTGCCGGAACCGGACTCGCCGACGATACCCAGCACTTCGCCAGGCCACAGGTCAAAAGAGACATCGCTGAAGCCCTTGCCCGGCGCGTAGAGATGGGTCAGGTTGTTGACTGAAAGCAGCGGTTGCGTCATTTGCTGAGGGCCTCACTCTGTTGGCGGCAGTAGTCGGTGTCGGAGCAGACAAACATGCGTTTGCCGGTGTCATCGAGCACCACTTCATCGAGATAGCTGTGGGTTGAGCCACAGATGGCGCAAGGCTCATCCCAGCTCTGCACGGTAAACGGGTGATCGTCGAAATCGAGGCTTTCCACGCGGGTGTAAGGTGGAACGGCATAGATGCGTTTTTCGCGGCCTGCGCCGAACAGTTGCAGGGCCGGCATCATGTCCATCTTCGGATTGTCGAATTTTGGAATTGGCGACGGGTCCATGACGTAGCGGTCGTTGACCTTCACCGGATAGGCGTAAGTGGTGGCGATATGGCCGAAGCGGGCGATATCTTCATACAGTTTCACCTGCATGATGCCGTACTCTTCCAGCGCGTGCATGGTGCGGGTTTCCGTTTCGCGCGGCTCGATAAAGCGCAACGGCTCGGGGATCGGGACCTGGAAGATAATGATCTGGTCTTCCACCAGCGGCGTTTCCGGGATGCGGTGGCGGGTCTGGATCAGCGTCGCGTCTTCCGTGCGCTCGGTGGTGTTCACCCCAGTCACGCGTTTAAAGAAGTTGCGAATCGACACGGCGTTAGTGGTGTCATCCGCGCCCTGGTCAATTACCTTCAGCACGTCCGGCTCGCCAATCACGCTGGCGGTGAGCTGAATACCGCCGGTTCCCCAACCGTAGGGCATCGGCATTTCACGTCCGCCAAACGGCACCTGGTAACCGGGGATCGCCACCGCTTTCAGAATTGCGCGACGGATCATGCGTTTGGTCTGCTCATCAAGATACGCAAAGTTGTAGCCGGAGAGGTTAGTGGTCACGGGTGGCCTCCTGTTGCAGGCGTTTGAGCAGTTCCAGCTCGGCCTGGAAATCGACGTAATGGGGAAGTTTGAGGTGCGAAACAAAACCCGCCGCCTCGACGTTATCCGCATGCGCCAGCACGAACTCTTCGTCCTGCGCCGGTCCCGTGACCGATTCATCGTATTCGGCTGCCTGTAGGGCGCGGTCCACCAGCGCCATCGCCATCGCTTTACGTTCGCTCATGCCGAACACCAGCCCGTAGCCGCGGGTAAAATGGGGGGATTCGTTTTCTGGCGCGACAAAACCGTTGACCATTTCACATTCGGTCATCAGCAATTCACCGACGTTCACCGCAAATCCCAGCTCTTCCGGTACGGTTTCCAGTGCCACATAGCCGCTGCGGATTTCGGCGGCAAACGGGTGATTACGCCCGTAGCCGCGTTGGGTGGAGTAGGCCAGCGCCAGCAGATATCCCTCATCGCCGCGCATCAGCTGTTGCAGACGTGAAGCGCGTGAACAAGGGTAAACCGGTGGCGTGCGGGTGATGTCGTCGGGCGTGGCACCATCATCCTCTTCACGCTTTGCCAGTCCCTGGTTGGCCAGCAGGGAAAAGACGTGCGGAGAGGCGTCCTGCGCGTCGTCTGCGCTGCGCAGGGGTGGCGTTTCGCCATTGGCCAGCAGGGTAAAATCCAGCAGGCGATGGGTGTAGTCATAAGTGGGACCTAACAACTGCCCGCCGGGAATATCCTTGTAGACCGCAGAGATTCGGCGCTCAAGGCGCATTTCTGCACTGTTAACCGGTTCGCTGACCGCCACCTTTGCCAGCGTAGTGCGGTAGGCGCGGAGCAAAAAGATGGCTTCGACGTTATCGCCGCTGGCCTGCTTCAGCGCCAGCGCGGCCAGTTCGCGGTCGGCGATGCCGCCTTCGGTCATCACCCGGTCGACGGCCAGGTTCATCTGTTGTTCGATTTGCGCCACGCTCAGTTCAGCAATGGTCTCTTCGCCCCGGCGTCGGTTTTCCTGCAGGGCGTGGGCGTTGGCTATCGCCTTTTCGCCCCCTTTGACGGCGACGTACATCAGCACACCTCCACATGGGTAGTTCGCGGAATAGCCAGCAGGCGTTCGCCGCAGGTGAGGATCAGGTCGACCCCCAGCGGGAACGGATGCGGGCGTTCGGTGAGTTCGTGAATCAGGCATTCCGGTAGCTGTGGCGCGATCATGCGCTCTTCAGCGATACCGGCGCCGGTCAGACGCAGCATGCGTCCACCGCTTAAGCCAGAGACCTGCACAATCAGCGTGGCGCTGGTTTCTGGCGCGACGGCGGAACCGGCGGAGAGGGCGTTAAGCTGTTCGCTGCTGATGCGTTCGTCGGCGACGGCAAAAGCCGCCAACTGCGGCTGATCCACCAGCGGCGCGTTGGTGTGAAAACGCAGATTCTGCCGGGCGATATCGTTATCCATCGACGGCGCCAGCCAGACCGGCGTGTCGCCGTCGACCAGGGTCAGTAGCACGCTGGTGGTTGCCAGGCCCAGTGGCTGCCAGCCGTGTTTCAGTTGATGCAGGGCGACGATCACGCCCGGCTCACTCATGGCCTTCAGCAAGCGACGAAAGCTCTGCTGAGCATCCTGAACGGGTAAATTAAAAGCGGTTTGTAAGGTCATGCGTTATCTCCGCGTACCAGCGTGAAGAAGTCGACCCGGCTGGCGTTGACTTCGGCACGGCGCGCGCTAATCAGCGCATCGCGTTCCGCTTCCAGCGGGGCAATTAAGGTTTCCATTAGGCTCTGGAAATGCGTTTGTTCCTGCAGCAGCGCGTCAATGACCGCGCACTGCTCGGCGTGTTGTTTGTTGCGTCCCAGCAGGTAGCTGTAGCCCAGCGTGCCGCTCTTCAGGCGTACCACTGCGCGGGTAAGCGTGGTATCACCGGCAAAGAAGCGGTTGCCGGTGCCGCCCATGCGAGCCTGGAGCTGCATCAGTCCGCTTTCCGGTGCGCGGATAAGTTCATAGTCTGGCGTCAGTTTGAGCGCGTGGATGCGGGCGTTCAGGGCATCGGCATTGCTGTAAGCCAGCGTGCGCATCCAGCGCTGGCGGGTAGCGGTATCGAAATGCATTCAGTGCTCCATAGTGAATTCGATCATGTCGGCGCGGGTCAGGCTGACGGAGTATTCCGCCGCGTGTTCTTCGCCTTCACGGTGGTTCAGGGTGCGCACGCACAGCAGCGGCGCCATATTGGGGATTTCCAGCACTTTGCTCTCTTTAGCCTGTGCGCGGCGGGCGCTGATGCGCGTTTGTGTGCGCAGGAGCGTCAGACCGGACTGTTCGCGCAGGTAGTCGTGCAGTGAACCATTGTTAAAACCCTGCAGCAGCGGCCATAGCGTGAGGTCGGAAAAATAGTGGTCGATCTGGCACAGTGCGATACCGTTTACCCGACGCAGGGTGCGCAGATGAATCACGTTATCGCCCTCGTTAATGCTGAGCGCATCGGCAATGTGGCTGGAGGCCGGGCGCAGCACCGCCAGCAGTTTTTCGCTGGTGGGGTGGCTGCCCTGGTCCAGCAGGTTCTGGCTAAAGCGCGTCTGGGCATTAAGCGGGTAATCGAATGGGCGCATCAGCACCAGTACACCAACGCCCTGGCGACGCTGGACCCAACCACGCTCAACCAACTGGTCAATAGCGCGGCGCAGGGTGTGGCGGTTTACCTCGTAGCGCGCGGCAAGCTGATGCTCGGCGGGCAGATAGTCACCGCAGCGATAATGATGACGAAGCTCCTGCTCAAGTCTCGCGGCAATTTCCTGATAACGCGTTGGATAACTGGTCGGATGTGTAGACAAGTGCATAGCAATCAATGCCTCGCTAATCAGATAAAGTGCTTACGCAAACGCTGGGAAAGGAAATCCAGCAGGCTGACGGTGACGATGATTAACACCATCAAGGCGCAGGTTTGCTGGAACTGAAAGCCGCGAATCGCCTCCCATAAAGTCACGCCAATACCGCCCGCACCCACCATTCCGACCACCGTGGCCGAGCGAACGTTGGATTCAAAGCGATACAGCGAGTAGGAGATAAGCAGCGGCATGACCTGTGGCAGAACGCCGTACAGAATCTCTTCAATTTTGTTGGCCCCGGTGGCGCGAATGCCTTCTACTGGACCTGGCTCAATGGCTTCTACCGCTTCCGAAAGCAGCTTGGAAAGCACCCCGGTGGTGTGGATAAACAGTGCCATTACCCCGGCGAACGGACCTAAACCCACGGCGACCACGAACAGCATGGCGAAGACCATTTCATTGATGGCGCGGCAGGCGTCCATCAGGCGACGCATCGGCTGGTAAATCCACCACGGTACGAGGTTATCGGCGCACATCAGGCCAAAGGGAATCGACAGCACAACGGCGAGGGCGGTACCCCAGACGGCAATTTGCAGGGTGACGGCCATTTCACCGAGATAGTCCTGCCACTGACTGAAGTCTGGCGGAAAGAAGTCGGCGGCGAAGGTCGCCATATTGCCGGAATCCTGGATCAGCGTGAGCGGAGCCATTTCGGCACCTTTCCACGAGACCACCAGCACGGCGAGAAGAATGGCCCAGCTCAGCAGTGAGAACCAGCTACGTTTGGGCGGGGCGACGGTGATGGTTTGCATGTTTAGCTCCGTGCGTAGGTTTATCGCCGGATGGCAGCTCTTGCGCCTTATCCGGCCTACAGAACATCGTCTGCCCGGTAAGCGAAACGCCACCGGGCATCAGGTTTACTGCACCGCTTTAGTCACGCTGGTCATGGCGCCCAGGGCGGCGGTCAAACGGTCAAGGTCGTCGAGCTGCGCTTTCAGCGCCGAGGTTTTGCTGGTTTTCTCTTCCTCGTTCAACCCTTTGTTGCCCTTCACGCCCTGCATCTCTTTAAACAGCGCCAGTTGGCGAATCGGTACCAGTTGCAGGTCGCTGGAGGCACGGAACGGTGCCCATCCCAGGCGTTCCAGTACGGTTTTCTGTTCCGGCGTTTTGCCGTAATTCATAAAGAAGTCGTACACCTTGTCCTTGGTGGTTTCGGAGAGGTTTTTGCGCCAGACGATCGGATCGCCCGGGATCAGCGGTGACTTCCAGATAACCTTCAGCTCTTTCAGTTTTTCCGGCGCGGAGGTTTTCAGCTTGTCGAGGTTTTCGGTGTTGTTGGTGGCGACATCGACCTGTTTGTTGGCGACGGCCAGCGCGTTGGTTTCGTGTCCGGCGTTAACGGTGCGTTTGAAGTCGCTGGCGGAGATGTTGTTTTTGGCGAAGACGTAGTAACCGGGGACGAGGAAGCCTGACGTTGAGTTGGGATCTCCGTTGCCGAATGTCAGATCCTTACGTTTGGCGATCAGATCGTTCAGGTTGTTGATCGGACTGTCTTTGTTAACGATCAACACGCTCCAGTATCCCGGGGAGCCGTCGGCAGCGACGGTTTGGGCAAACACTTGTCCGTTAGCGCGATCCACTGCTTCCATTGCTGAGAGGTTGCCGTACCAGGCGATATCAACTTTGTTAAAACGCATTCCCTGAATGATCCCGGCGTAGTCCGGGGCGAAGAAGGCGTTCACTTTCACGCCCAACGATTTTTCCATGTCCTTCAGGAACGGTTCCCACTGTGGCTTCAGGTTTTGCTGTGATTCGGTCGAAATAATGCCAAAGTTCAGCGCTTTTTCTTGCTCTTCGGCCTGCGCCGGGCTGAACAAGGTGCTGATGCTGAACATGCTGGTAAAGGCCAGCGCGGCAACGGTCTTATAGCTCATGTTGTTTCCTTAATTAGTCTTTGTTCCAGGCTATTTCACTTGCCAGCCTGGCTGCGCCAATAACGCCTGGTTTTTTAGAACTATGCAGCCTGCGCGTTCTGTTCGACGCGGTTCATGCTGCGGTAGAGATGGTCAAAACGATCGTTATCAAAATGCTGGCTGCTGCCATCAAAGAAGACGTTGCCCTGACGAAGCGCGACAATGCGTTCGCAGTAGCGCAGGGCGTAATCCACCTGATGCAGCGTGACGACCACGGTGATGCCGTCGGTCTGGTTAATGTCGCGTAGGGTGTCCATCACGATGCGCGCGGATTCCGGGTCCAGAGAGGCTATCGGCTCGTCGGCAAGGATCACTTTGGCTTGCTGCATCAGCGCGCGGGCAATCGCCACGCGCTGCTGTTGCCCGCCCGAAAGCGTGGAAACGCGCTGGTATGCAAAGTGCGCCATGCCAACGCGGGTCAGCGCCTGTAATGCACGCTGTTTCTGTTCCTGGCTAAACCAGCTAAAACAGGTGCGCCAAAACGGCGTGCTGCCGAGTGCGCCAATCAGGACGTTTTCCAGTACCGTCAGGCGGTTAACCAGATTGAACTGCTGGAAGATGTAGCCGGTGTGGGCGCGGCTTTTGCGGATATCGCGCGCCAGGCGGCCTTCATGTTGAACGGTGCGACCCAGCAGTTCGACGTGGCTACCCGGGGATTTATCACCGACGATCAAACCGCTTAAATGACGTAAAAGGGTGGATTTGCCGGAGCCAGACGGCCCAAGCAGAGCCACCATCTCACCGGAACAGATGTTCAGATCAACCGCATTGAGCGCCTGATGTTGATTGAAGGACTTGGAGAGTTTTTCGACGCGAATAATCGTTTGCATGATGCGGCCTCCCTTAAAAAGTGGCCCCATCGTGGCGGATTAATGTGACGTTTTCGTTAAGGGATGGTTACTTGGTGATGAAGAGTTGAGCGATTTTTGATGACAGTACGGGAGGGCTGGCCTCCCGTTGGATTACTCTGTAGGTTGCTGCTGTTTGACGACGTTGATCATCCACGGTACGCCATACCGATCGCTCACTTTACCGAAACCATGAGCCCAGAAGGTTTCCTGCCAGTCCATTTCGATTTTTCCGTTTGCTGCCAGGTTATCAAACCAGCGTTTGCCTTCGTCGACGTTTTGCGTGTCGAGTACCAGCGTAAAGCCAGAGTAGTGGGCATTTCCGTCGGGGGCGCTATCGCTCATCATGATGTCGCTGCCCGCAACGCGCAGGTTGGCGTGGGCAATGGCGGTATCGGGGAATTTCATGCCTGAAGGACAACCCTCTTCGCTGTTCTGCGCCGGTTTGGGCATTTCACCGAAGTTGATTTTGTAGAGTAGCTCAGCGCCTAATGTTTTTTGGTAGTAGGCGATAGCATCAGCGCAGTTGCCTGCGAAGGAGATATAGGGACTTAACGGCATAATCTTTACCTCAGGTAAAAGAAACCAGTTAAGTGTAGTTATCGTCTGCAAAAATAAGCCAGGCGGGAAGTATGAGCTTCCCGCCTGGCAGATGAGCTGGCATCGGCCTGATTGACGTAGCGCCATCAGGCAATTTGCATCAGTTCTTTTTCACAAACTCAGATTTCAGCTTCATTGGGCCAAAGCCATCGATTTTGCAATCGATGTTATGGTCGCCTTCAACCAGACGAATGTTCTTCACTTTGGTCCCGATCTTCAACATGGAAGAGCTACCTTTTACCTTCAGGTCTTTCACTACGGTAACGCTGTCGCCGTCAGCCAGCAGGTTGCCGTTGGCATCTTTAACGATCAGTTCGTCGCTGTCCTGAGCCGGTTCAGCATCGTTCCATTCGTGAGCGCATTCCGGGCAGATGAACATGCCGTTATCTTCGTAAGTGTATTCGGAGTTGCATTGTGGGCAGTGTGGTAATGACATGTGGATTTCCTCAAAAGTCAGCAGGGGCAAATGCGCCCAAAAATGGCAGATTGCCGAAAAAGGCCGCAATTATACATAAAATCCCTGCTTTTGTCGGGACTACTGCGTGATTATGCAAAATGATCTGCTGTAAAGACCCTTTGCTTTTACCTCAATGAAAGTATGGCGGAATATTTTTTAAGGGAAATTGCTACGCTTAGGTA
>NZ_JAHLRC010000131.1:0-9318 GCF_018919545.1 Citrobacter sp. S46_ASV_140 | reverse complement strand
CAATAACACACCTAAGCGTATTGCACGGAGAAAATGGGCTACGATATATGCAATAGTAGGTACAATTAAAGTTGTCGTGAAACTGATGAAGTCATATTTCGTTAAAGAGTTGATTGAAAAATATATAAATGCCAGACTACCAACTATTGTGGGACATAGCTTTAATAGTGTCCTTCTAGATAAAGTCATTTTTGAAAATCCCTGTGGTGATGCTGTTCCATAATTGTAAAATTATAACTATTAAATTCGCGCCCAGAATAATTTTTAGTTAAGAATTTATTACGCATAAATACATATCTGAGTAGAATTTTTAAGACTTCACGAGACTGTTTAAATAATTTGACATTAGATATTTGGTCATCTTCACGCCAGGTAATTGGAAAGAATTCCATATCCCATTTCCAATTTACTGTTGCTAAAATCATAAAGTAATTAAATGTCAAATTATTAGCAAAACCTTGATATTGTGCTGAGTTTAAAGCTCTAACGCTGTACATGTTTAGACCGGAACCCAAATCAAAGAGCTTCCTCCCACATGCTATTGAAAATAAATTATTAAACACATAATTACCAAACGTCCGAAACAAAGAATAACCTTCTAATTTTGATTTCGGCATGAATCTTGCCCCAAGAAGGCAATCTTTGTCTCTGTGCTTACCTTCGATAATTAGTGGTAGGAGATCAGAAAGTGTTCCCTGATCATCACCATGCAAGACGATGATGTAGTCAAACTTATTATCTATAGCATATTGAAATGCAGCTTTGTGAGACCCCCCCAATCCATAATTATCGTTATTACGTACAATTGTTACTGGCACTTCAATTTTTTCCGCTGCTTCAGATGCCGCAAGTAAAGTATTATCTGTACTTTGGTTATCAACGACAATAATTTCATTTATTACTTTATTTATATTTAGACATTGATTGAGCACGCGAGGAATTTGTTTTTCACAATTATACGCAGGGATAAATAAAAGAATTTTGTCTTGCATTGATTTGCCCTAATAATATCAGAATTTATAATTATCAATAGTAAACAGACTATTACTAACAACCAAGAAATGGTTAATGTTATTTATAATTCAAATTTTAACCGAAGTAACCCAGATAAGATTGAATGTGATTTTAGAATTAATAAAATTGGTTCAGTTAAACTAAACTTGAAATAAAACAGCAATGACATTTATATCCAGGTTGTTATAAATGCTTACTTCAAAAAGACAGCAAGCATTTAATTTAACCCACATTTTTACTTGTTAAAAAAGTGGTTAATTAATCCATTCAGTATGATATACACCATCTTTGTCGATACGTTTATAAGTATGCGCGCCAAAATAATCACGTTGAGCCTGAATCAAATTTGCAGGAAGAACTTCTGCTCTGTAACTATCATAATACGCAATGGCAGCTGAGAATGTTGGTGCAGGAATACCATTTTGTACCGCATAGGCTACAACATCACGCAGTGCCTGCTGGTATTCATCAGCAATATTCTTGAAGTATGGGTCCAGAAGCAGGTTCGCGATCTTATCATTGTTAGCATAAGCGTCAGTGATTTTTTGCAAGAACTGCGCACGTATGATACAGCCAGCACGGAAAATCTTTGCGATCTCACCGTATTGCAGATCCCACTTATATTCATCAGAGGCAGCGCGCAATTGCGAGAATCCTTGTGCATAAGACACAATTTTCCCAAGATATAATGCACGACGTACTTTCTCAATAAATTCTACTTTGTCACCTGCAAGCTGAGCTTTAGGTCCAGTCAAGACCTTAGAAGCCGCTACGCGTTGGTCTTTCAGGGAGGAGATGTAGCGAGCGAATACAGACTCGGTGATCAGAGATAGCGGTTCGCCCAAGTCCAGAGAGCTCTGACTGGTCCATTTACCGGTACCTTTGTTAGCAGCTTCATCGAGGATCACATCGACCAGATATTTACCCTCTTCATCTTTCTTGGTGAAAATGTCTTTGGTAATGTCAATCAGGTAGCTGCTCAGCTCGCCTTCGTTCCACTCGGTGAAAGTGGTAGCCAGCTCTTCGTTAGTCAAGTTCAGACCACCTTTTAGCAAAGAATAGGCTTCTGCAATCAGCTGCATGTCGCCGTACTCAATACCATTGTGGACCATTTTCACGTAATGGCCTGCACCGTCAGCGCCGATATAGGTCACGCACGGTTCGCCATCTTCAGCAATGGCCGCGATTTTGGTCAATATTGGAGCAACTAACTCATACGCTTCTTTCTGACCGCCAGGCATAATAGACGGACCTTTCAGCGCCCCCTCTTCACCACCGGATACGCCGGTGCCGATGAAATTGAAACCTTCGGCAGACAGCTCCCGGTTACGGCGAATTGTATCCTGGAAGAAAGTATTGCCGCCATCAATGATGATGTCCCCTTTTTCCAGGTATGGCTTCAGGGAATCAATGGCAGCATCCGTACCCGCGCCCGCCTTCACCATTAACAGGATACGACGAGGAGTTTCAAGTGATTCAACAAACTCTTTTACCGTATAGTAAGGAACCAGTTTCTTATCCGGATTCTCAGCAATCACTTCTTCGGTCTTTTCACGGGAGCGGTTGAATACTGAAACGGTATAACCACGGCTTTCAATGTTGAGCGCCAGGTTGCGCCCCATTACTGCCATACCGACGACGCCGATCTGTTGCTTAGACATTATATACTCCTGTCAGGTGTTTATTGTGTATATACGTAATATACTTTTACTGTTGGCAACACAATACATCAATTTAATTTTATCAAGTTACCAACTTAATATAAATATTCGTGTCAAAACTGGTGGTTTAGAGTACTGAATCAAAGAATAATTTGAAATTTTGAGACTTAATACTCCAATCCCATTTTTTAATGGTTTCAAGATTTTCATTTGACAAGTTTCTGGTCAATGATTTTCTTTCAAAATAGAACTTTCTCAATTTTTCTTTTAATGCTTTTTGTGAACGCTCAGCGAGTAGCCATTCCTTTTGAAGAGGCCCAAAAGCATCACTAACTACACCAACATCTGTTGATATTACAGGTACCCCACAAGCCATTGATTCTAATACAGGGTTAGGTGTCCCTTCAATTTTTGAAGGACATACATAAAGGTCAATTCTTGCATAATAATTAACCATTTCAGCATGAGGAATAAAACCATTCTGTCGATCAGCTAATTCTAGTCTGATATTTAGACCTTCCATTTGGAGTTCCTCGATCGCTGGCTTTAATATTGAATGAAAACCTTTAAAGTCCTCAATATCACCGGCCCATTTTGAGTTACCAGCCCAACCTACAACAAGTTCACGATCTTGTATATTTTTGAAACGAGCTAAATTAACAGGCTTAAATAAAGTAAGATCCACTCCGTCTTCTGTAATTATTTTAGGGCTTGGATAACAAGTTATATCATTATATATTTTAAAAAGTTTAGATGAGCAAACACTATAAGCAACTATTTTGTTATTATAGAATGATTGCCGTTCCAGAATTTCATCAGGTGATAAAAAAAGATGATCATAGATAGTTGTTGTAAACTTCCGTCCTTTAATAAAACGCTCATCAAATTCTATATCATTAATCCCTATTTCTTTGTTGTAAAGTGTATAATAAGAATTATTTTGCGCTCTAATAAATTCACGCCAGAAAAAATGAACCAGATCACAACCCTCAGTCATCATTAAAATGTGATGCAAATTTGAGATTAATTGAGTAGGTATGATCATAAACTCATAATAACTACTCAGATTTTTCTTTAGTTGGTTTGCTATGTTCGCAAAAGCCCAGTTTTCAGCATCAATGATCAATGCAATTTTAGGCTTCTTGATTGGGAAATTAAATTCCTCAGTTATTGCCTGTGGTTTTGATAACTCTTTGAGAGTTTTACCGCAAATCGATCTAACTATATTGTCACTCAGCAACACGTTATATTTGTCATGAAAAGAGTTTAGAGAATCTGTTAACAATTTAGTGTTAAAGGGTTTATCTATTCTATTAGAGTCACGTTGTGCTGTCTCATGCTTTTCAATTATACTATTTTTACTATTACCAATGTACAACCCACTATTTCGCAACCTAATCGAAAAATCTATTACTTCAATACCAAAGCTTAGATTTTCATCGAAATAGCCGATATTTGAAAAAACAATATGATTAATTAAATGAGCGTTGTTTTCAAGGAATCCCGAAAAATAAAAAGGTTGTTGTTCAATCGAACTTTCAAAGACAATTTCGTTTACGTTTTTATCAAGCTTAATCTGATAATCACAATATTCTAGTATCAAATCACTATTCATTGAGATTCGATTAGAATCTTTACTAATCAAAATAGGAAAATTGTAACAACTACAAGGTTGATGTTTTAAATCATCATTAGCTAATATCAGCTCATCAAGGGAGAATAAGAAATTTAAAGAGATAAATAACACCCATTGTGTCTTTATCTCTTTCAGTAAAGTATTCTTGATTTTGGAATCAGTAGTTGAATCTTCAAAATAATTAATATGGATGTTTTTTTCGATAACAGTGGAATGTGCAGCCAGTTTTTCATGGGCATTATTTTTATTATACTTTACAGCTAAATGTACTTTTCCTAAAAATTCTTCGCTTACATATCCATGGCGCTTGATTTCCTCCACAGCATTCTTAGCATTTCCTTCAGTTATAATAATAATAGATAAATTTTTAAATTTCTTCTCTAATGTTTTTTCTTCTTGAGTTAAAATACCAATATCGTCTTTGTAGAGAAATATTGATTTAATAGAGGGAGCATGATTTCTTGTCATTATCATTCATCCATGAAATTTACGATAAATTTTCAGAACTAAATTTTTAGCAAATGTTGGTATATATTTTGACATTCTTAGATAACGATAATATCCAATTTTCATCACATCAATATTATAACTTAGCTCATTATTTTTATTTTTCAACTCAATTACCTGTTTATTTAAGTCGAAAGTTTTTTCTTCTGCTTGTCGTGTATTCTCATAAATTTGTTGCTGTAAAATGTCTTTTTGCAAATCCAGTTTTGAAACACTTTCTTTTAAAATCTTATTCTCAGAATCAGCTGCCATCAAAAAAAGTGATTTTCTTCTGAATTCAACTTCTAGTTCTTGTACCCTATCTCTTAACGCATTATTATCTTCTCTGAGCCGAGATATAATGTCATATTCAATGGCCTCAAATATCTTTTTATAGGCATCCATTCCGAACGGAATTATTCCGGATGAGAATGAAATATTGGAAGCGTTCCATATACCACAGTAGAAGCTACAGTTAGAAGTATCAAGTGCTTCAGTTGAACCATTCTCAATTATTAAACCACCTTCAGAACGATATTGTCTCATCCATGATGTCCCAAGCGGCAGGTATTCATTACTATCTAATGGAGCTGTTCCAAACCCCCATACCGTACTCCCAAGTCCCCAAGAAACATCATCGCCTAATACTGATTGCGTTAAAGTAGAAAAATCTTCA
Source organism: Citrobacter sp. S46_ASV_140 (assembly GCF_018919545.1). Lineage (NCBI taxonomy): Bacteria > Pseudomonadati > Pseudomonadota > Gammaproteobacteria > Enterobacterales > Enterobacteriaceae > Citrobacter > Citrobacter sp. S46_ASV_140. The sequence goes on along the minus strand of NZ_JAHLRC010000131.1, from coordinate 3,845 downwards.
AACGTGTATTTACGAATATGAAAAGGATTCGACTCATTTTCAGTAGGAAAATACCAATAATCATTTGGGCATGTAATGTAAAAAATAGCATCTTCTTTAGCTACTTTTTTCATGGTTTTCAATAAAGCTTCAGGGTCTTGAACATGCTCGATTGTTTCTATTGAAACAACAACATCAAAAACATTTTCACCAAGTAACTTTGCTACTGATTGCGCATCACCCGCTATATATTCGACACCAGTTGAGGAAAATATCTGTTTTGCTTTCTCAATAGTCTCGACAGAAATGTCAACGCCAACAACCTTTTTGGCACCATATTGCATTAGAAGCGCGGAACCGTATCCTTCTCCACATGCGAGATCCAAAACAGTTTTATCTTTAATATGATTAAGTATATTAGCATACCTGGCAAGGTGAATCGCAGCCTCTTCTAATGGGTGTGCAGGTTTCATACCGAGATCTAAGCGTTCCATAAAATATCCTGTCTAGTGTACTGTAAGGCATGTTGTTTCATGCATTTAGAATTTTGTGATAGTGTTAATGGGAATATCCAAAATCGATAATAGATTTATATTTACAATTGATGAGTCAAAATTCATTTTTGCAATATTATAACTTGCTTCACCCATCTTTTTAATTTCATCAGGTTCATTCAAAAAATATATCATTTTATCAGCAAGTTCTTCTGCAGATTTAGGCTTAATCAAAAATCCATTAACACCATCAACCACTGTATCTCGGCAACCTGGCACATCGCTGGTTATGACAGCTCGGCCCATGGCCATAGCCTCCTGTGTACTTCTCGGAAACCCTTCACGCCAGGAAGGCAATACGAATACACTCGCTTTAGCAAGCCACTCCTGTACGTTATCAACATGACCAGGTAACTCAATGATGTTATTACATTTCAAATCATTAAGTCGTTCTATAGTTAAGCTTCCCGGGTTGTGAAGATCCAGATGACCCAGCATACAAAAATGAGTTTCCGGAAATTTATTTTTGACTATTTTTGCAGCCTCAATAAATTCATAAACTCCTTTTTCTTGCAAAAATCTGGCGACAAAAATGAAAGACACTGGATCCACAGGAGGTGGACAGTAGGGGTAATCAGACATATTTAATCCAATCCCCCCTAATATATGTACCTTTTTTACTTGGATTTTTTCATTAACTAAAAGATCTCGCTTATCATCCGCATTAAGCAAGATTAGACTTTCAATGTGTCTGAAACTCACTTTGTAAAGCGAAACCAATATTTTTTTTAGTAATTTAGTTCGTAATGAAACCTGCCCTCCAGAATTGGTAAAGAAAAAACCAAGACCTTCAAGCATCGCATATCGTTTTTGTATTCTTGCGAACTTTGCTGCTAAAGTACCAAAAATGGCTGGCTTTGAAAAATAAGAAAATGCCAAGTCTAATTTAAGTGATTTTAAAATTTTATATAATTTATAGGTGTTGATAACATCAGAAAATGGATTTAGCCCTGTACGACTGAAACAATAATGTACTGGTATAGCGCCAAATGATTTAACTTTTTCTTTTGTCACATCATCATAGTCAATTGCAAATGCATATACAACATGGCCATTTTTATGTAATAAATTAATCAGTTCTTTTCTGAATTGGATTAGACTTTCTGCTGTAGTACCGATTAATGCTATTTTCATAGGTGAGTTCTAAATTCTGTTTTTCTGTATGCACAGGTATATATCTTCCCATTGAGATACGATTTTTTTAGCAGAAAATTTCTCAATGACTCTTTCCCGAGCACGATAGCCGCTTCCTTTACGTTGTTCGATATCTAATGATTCAATCTGTTGCATCGCTGCAGTTAAGTGATGTACATCATTAACCGATATTGTTATGCCAAAATCCTGTCCATTTCCAATAATTTCCGCTGGCCCACCACAATCTGTTGCGACCACTGGTAATCCACATGCCATAGCTTCGGCAACGACAAGAGCAAAACCTTCATAGTCAGAGGCCAGCACAAAGGCATCGGAATCATGGTAATAATCAATAACATTATCCTTTTTTCCCAAGAGAGTAACTCGCTCGCTGAGAGAATTTTGATCGATAAATGTTTGCAATGTAAGCCGTTCTTCGCCCTCTCCAACTATGATGAGTTCACTATGTGGCAACTGCATCATCGCTTGCAAAATCAACAGTTGATTTTTTATTTTTACAAGCCGCCCAACTGTTATCCAGCGAAATCGTTTCCTGTCCTGTCTATCGATGATACAAAAATGATCAATATTGATACAATTATAAACAGTAAGTGTTTTCTCAGGTGGAAATACTTTGTCGTTAATAAATCGCTGCCGTGCCGCATCGCTAACAACTGTATTTAAATCACTTAATTTATTAGTCAAACGATAGAGCCAGTCTCTTGCACTGCCACCTTCACGAACGCTGTGTGCAGTACAAATAATAGATGAACGCCTTCCCAAGAGTGCTCTTACGAAACGTACCAAGATATTGGCATGAAACATATGCGAATGCACAATATCTGGAGAGTTTTGTCTGATCAACATTGCTAATTTAAATGCAGCTATAGGTAAAGCTAATTTTGATTTCATACCCAATGAAACAACTGGTATGTCATTACTGATTAGCTTATCAATCAAATCAACTGGTGGTGTAAGCGAAATTAATCGAACAGAATGCCCACTTTTTTGAAGCTCAAGAAGCAATTCGACAACCTGCATCTCAGCGCCTCCGACATCCATGCCTGTAATGACATAATCAATCTTCACTCATACCACCTATGTTTTTAAACTACGCTATCCATATATTTATTTAATACTTCTTCCGGATCTCCAATCATCTTTGGTTTACCACCCTCTAACCACAGAACTTTATTACAAGTTTTCAGAATGACATTGTTGTCATGGGAAGATAGCACAACAACCTTTGCCCTCTCCTGCAATTCCTGGAATCTTTTCTTTGCTTTATTTAAGAAAGAAGCATCGCCAGTCCCAATAATTTCGTCGAGTAAAAGTACATCTGGATCAACTGAAGTTGATACTGCAAATGCTAATCTCACGCGCATCCCGGTAGAGTAGACACGAATTGGTAGATTCAGGTAATCACCTAGTTCTGTGAAGCAAGCGATCTCTTCTATTTTGGATTCGATTTCTGCATTCGTCATACCAAGTAACAAACCGCGTAGTTTTATATTTTGGTATCCTGTGGAATCATCATCCATTCCTAGAGCGATATCCAACAGTGGAACTATCTTACCCTTTCTTTTAATTGTGCCGGAGGTTGGTTCATAGATACCAGCCAACAGCTTCAGTAGCGTAGATTTTCCCGCGCCATTGTTTCCAATAAGTCCGAGTTTATCACCTTCTTTCAGACTAAACGTCAAACCGTCTAATGATTTAACCGTAACCGTGCTGCTTTCTTTTTTTGAAGAAATAACACCGCGGGTTAAGTTAGCCACCTGCGATTTAAACGATCTACTTTTAGCGTCGTAAATGGGAAATTCGACACCCACATCTTTTAAGTCAATCAAATGAGACATAATAATTTACACCCAATATGCAATGCGATTTCTACATTTTGCAAATGTAATTAGTGAGATAACTGTTCCTACGCATGCAAGGATAATAGAATTATAATAGCAGTATAACTCGGGCATTTTCCCTACTAAAGGCGAGCGAATAATCTCGATAAACCAAGCAAATGGGTTTAACTTCAGCAGCAAGCTATATTTAGCCAACATTGTTCCAGAAAATAATATCGGCGTTATATAAAAGACAACCTGCATAAAACTCATGACCATTTGCGGAAAATCTCTAAAACGTACAGAAATTACTGCAAATAAAGTTGCAATCCAGATC
>NZ_JAHLRC010000130.1:0-9319 GCF_018919545.1 Citrobacter sp. S46_ASV_140 | reverse complement strand
GGTAAAGAGAGCGTGATTTGGGTGGTGGACGGTGATGCCATTACATTGAAGGACACCATTCAAAATACCGGCAAAATGAGCACCGCTCTGGCTGTCGACAGCAAGGCTAAACGCCTGTACACCGCCAATGCGGACGGTGAATTCATCACCATTGATACCACCACCAACAAAATTCTCAGCCGTAAAAAGCTGCTGGATGATGGAAAAGAGCATTTCTTCATCAACCTGAGCCTGGACACGGCGGGCAACCGCGCCTTTGTCACCGACTCTAAAGCGGCGGAAGTGCTGGTAATCGACACCCGTAATGGCAACGTCCTGGCAAAAGTCGCCGCGCCGGAATCCCTGGCCGTGCTGTTTAACCCGGCGCGTAACGAGGCCTACGTGACCCATCGTCAGGCCGGCAAAGTGAGCGTGATCGACGCGAAAAGCTATAAAGTCGTTAAAACGTTCGAGACCCCAACATTCCCGAATAGCCTGGCGCTCTCCGCCGACGGTAAAACCCTGTACGTGAGCGTGAAACAGAAGTCCACCCGCGAGCAGGAAGCCACCCAGCCGGACGATGTTATTCGTATTGCGCTGTAATTAACCGGAGGGGGAAACCCCTCCTGTCACTTCTCTAAATCCCCCGATACGCCTCGTTACACCCCGCCAGTAGCCTGACCCACTTCAGGGACTTACACTACGCCCTCAACGGCTAACTGAATAACACGGGAATACCATGAAAAAGCCATTTATCTGTCTTTGTGCAGGCGTAATGCTGTTTACATTGGCAGGATGCACCACCGATTACGTCATGACGACCAAAAGCGGACAAACCATCACCACCCAGGGTAAGCCAAAACTGGATAAAGACACGGGAATGACCAGCTATACCGATCAGGATGGGAATGCGCGGGAAATTAACAGCAACGACGTAGCGCAGTTGATTGAAGCGAACTAAAAAAGAAGGCCTGAAGGATTAACCTGTCAGGCCTTCTGCCGTTATGGCGCGGTGCGGTGGATCTCTGCAACGCGTTTACGCACGCCGAACCAGCCCGCGACCAGCAGGATGGCAATCAGCGGTAATGACGCGATGGTATAGGTGCCATTTGGATAGTCAAACGCCATCAATACCAGTACGCTCAGCAGGAACAGCAGCGTTAACCACGAGGTAAACGGTGCGCCCGGCAGTTTAAAGCTGACGTCTGCCGTTTTACCTTCTTTTATGGCCCGGCGCAGACGCATCTGACAGACCATGATAAATCCCCACGACGCAATAATGCCCAGAGACGCAAAGTTCAACACGATCTCAAACACCTGTGACGGCACCAGATAGTTCAGGAATACCCCAACGACATACACGACCAGCGTGGCGAGGATCCCGGCCCAGGGCACCTGTTGACGGCTCATTTTAGCCATGAATTTCGGTGCTGAACCGCCCATCGACATGGAGCGTAAAATACGCCCGGTGCAGTACAACCCTGAGTTAAGGCTGGAAAGCGCCGCGGTGAGCACCACAATATTCATGATACTGCCAATGTACGGCACGCCCAGTTTGGAAAAGAAGGTCACAAACGGGCTTTGCCCCGCCTGATAGGCGTTCCAGGGCAGTAGCAGAACCAGCAGCACGACAGAACCCACATAGAACAGACCAATACGCCAGATAACGCTATTGATTGCTTTTGGCACCATCGTTTGCGGATCTTTGCACTCACCGGCGGCGGTACCCACCAGTTCAATAGAGGCAAAGGCAAAAACCACACCCTGTACCAGTACCAGCGCAGGCAACAAGCCATGCGGGAAGAAGCCGCCGTTGTCGGTAATCAGGTGAAAACCCGTGGCGTTACCATCCAGCGGCTTTCCGGTACCTAAAAAAACGGTACCTACCACCAGGAAGATCACAATTGCCAGTACCTTAACCAGCGCAAACCAAAACTCCATCTCCGCGAACCATTTCACGCCGATCATGTTCATGGTACCGACAATAGCCAGCGCGCCGAGGGCGAACACCCACTGCGGCACGTCGCCAAACGCGCCCCAGTAGTGCATATACAACGCCACCGCGGTGATATCGACAATGCCGGTCATCGCCCAGTTGATGAAGTACATCCAGCCAGCCACATAGGCGGCTTTCTCACCTAAAAATTCACGGGCGTAGGAAACGAAGCTACCGCTGGAAGGGCGATGTAAAACCAGTTCGCCGAGCGCGCGCAGTATAAAGAACGAAAAAATACCGCATACCAGATAGACCAGCGCCAAAGCCGGGCCGGCCATCTGCAGGCGTGCGCCTGCCCCTAAAAACAACCCGGTACCAATTGCGCCGCCAATGGCGATCATTTGTACCTGTCGATTGCCCATCGCTTTGTGATACCCCTCTTCGTGAGCATTCAACCAGCGTCGTTTCGCCGCATGTTGTTCCGCGGCTTGCGTGTTGTTTGTGTTCATTACGATTCCTGTTGACCTGACAAAAATACAACATCCTTTTTGCCGCACCTGCTGCGGCGAAAACAGCCTTACCCTTCATTGTGTTACGGGGGAAAACTGCCGGCCGAGCATCCTACATTCAATTGATTGGTTCCGCAAAGCCCCGGTAACAAGAATTCAGCATTTTTATGCAGCCGGTACTGGCGCGGTGTGGCCTCGATTCAGCCAATAAAAGAGAAGGGCGTTTATACCTATAGAGGAGTGCGCTTATCGAGGCATTCACCCAATAAGCGCCGTAACGTTATGCCGATACGCCAAAGACCTGAACGGCCTGCTGTAAGCGTGATGAACGCTGGGTCAGATCGGCGGTGGCGTCGGTGACGCGCTCCACCATCTCGGCATTATTGTGTGTCATGGTGCCAACGCGTGAAATTGAATCGTTAATCAGATCCAAAGCCTGGGTTTGCTCACGCGTGGCCAGACTAATGTCTTTGATCATCATCGACATCTGCAGTACATCCCCAATCATCCCGGTGAGATGCGTTTCTGTTTGCTCCACCATTTTGACGCCGCTATTAACATTGGCGACGTTCTTCTCAATAAGCTGTTTGATCTCTTTTGCCGCAGACGCCGAGTGTTGGGCCAGATTGCGGACTTCTGCCGCGACAACGGCGAAGCCACGCCCGGATTCCCCGGCTCGCGCGGCCTCAACCGCGGCATTAAGCGCCAGAATATTGGTCTGAAAGGCGATGCTGTCGATCACGCCAATGATGTCAACGATCTGCCCGTTGTCACGCGATATCGCCTGCATCATGGCGATAGTTTGTTTCATGATATCGCCGCCTTCTGCAGCGTTGGCGCTGGTTTTATCGGCCATGGTCATGGTATGTGCCGCCGTTTCAGCGGTTTGTTGTACCGCGCTACCAATTTCTTCAATGGCCGCAGCGGTTTGTTGCAGGTCGGCAGAGGTTTCTTCTGAACGCTGATGCAGCGCCGTACCTTCTTTTGACACCCGCTGACTGATAGCGCGAATACCGGAAATTTGCGTACTGACGTCATCGACCAGAGAACTCAGATTAAGTCCGGACTGATTAACCAGTCGCATTAGCATTCCGATCTCATCCACCCGATTTAAATGACAGTTATCAGGTTTACGTCCGGACACCACTTTCTTCATTTGCGTCAGGAGCGTATTAACTGGCTGACAAATTTGATACTTAAGGTAAATAGCCAGCGCCAGAAATAACACCAGCAAGCCCCCCGACTGAATAAATGGATTAAACGGGGCGAAGATAAATAACAAAGCGAGCAGGGCCGTCACCCCTAAAGAATAATTGACGCGCTGGCTGATATTCAGCCATTTAAACATGGAAGTCCATGCCAATAAGCCGCGACGAATGATAATCCCTTTAAAAAGTCGAAAGCCTTTAAACTGCTGACTATTCATTTTTTGGTATAAACTTTCGCTGTGAGTTATTTCATCACGCGAAGGAACGGTACGCACCGAGATGTAACCGGTGAGTTTTTCATTGTGCCAGACCGGCGTAACGTTGGCGCGAACCCAGTAATGGTCACCATTTTGGCGGCGGTTTTTCACCATACCCGTCCAGCTGTCTCCCTGCTGTAGCGTGTACCACATATCGGCGAATGCAGCGGGAGGCATGTCAGGATGGCGAATAATATTATGCGCTTCGCCCATTAATTGATCTTCGTTAAATCCGCTGGCATCGATAAAAGCAGAGTTAGCGTAGGTAATATGACTTTCTTTATCCGTCGTTGAAAGCAGCGTCGCTTTGTCGTTAAGTGCGTGCTCAATTTGTGTAACGGGCATGTTACTTTTCATAGAGGCCCCATAATGATATGTATAATCCATACAAAAATTCCCGCAATAAAATCGGGAGGAATATTAAAAAGCCGTTTTAAACCGTTTTAATAAGAAACGCTGCATTCTCTACTAATCATCATTTCTGTGGAAGTATTTAAATTAAAAAATCTCTGTGGAATATTCATTCAGGGTCATAAAACTGAAACAGTTTATACAACCGCATAACGTTTTAAGTCATTTAACCTGACTTAACGTAAATCGCGTTAAAAAACGTTTTCGCAAAAAGAAAACTGGCATGAAATGATTTGGATGTTATTCCCGTGAGACCAACGACCCTATTATATTTTGTAGGCCATACATTCCGCGTGTTTTCAGTTTCGTGTTCCGACCAGTACAAGGCGATCCGAATTTTAACCCTGACAGCGTCAGGGCTGGTTATCTACTTTTTAGCTGAGCAAATGTGAATTAAATGTTTCTGCATGGTTATCTGATAATTTAATAATAATGACATGTTAACAAGCATAGGCCCGTAACATGTCATATCGCCTGAGTATTCTGGATAAAAGCCCCCTCGGGGAAGGTGAAACCGCCGCGATGGCGCTTGCCCGGACGTTACGTCTGGCGCAGCAGGCAGAAGAGTGGGGATACCATCGTTTCTGGATCGCGGAACACCATAATACGCCACAGCTGGCCAGCCCATCACCGGAGCTGGTGATTGCCTGGATCCTCGGGCAAACCCAGCGTATTCGCGTAGGCTCCGGTGGCGTCATGCTGCAACATTACAGCCCGTACAAAGTGGCGGAAAACTTCAATCTTCTGGCCTCGCTGGCACCCGGGCGTGTCGATCTCGGCGTAGGGAAAGCCCCTGGCGGCTTACCACTGTCGACTCGGGCACTACAGCAAGGAGTGCATCAGGATGAAAAAGGCAGTTTTGCCGACCAACTTTCCCAGCTTAACGACTGGCTGACGCTGAGCGGCACGGAAAGCGGGGAAACAGTATTTCCGACGCCAATCCCACCGATACCGCCGGAAGGATTTGTCCTGGGAGCCAGTGTGCAAAGCGCACAGTTAGCAGCGCAATTCAATTGGCATTTTATCTTCGCGGCACACCTCAACGGTGACCGCGCGTTATTGCGTGACGTTTTGTCCTTCTGGCAGGCCCACAGCGCACGTCCGACGATAGTTGCCGTCCAGGTGATTGTGGCTGACAGTAACGATACCGCCGCGCAGCTTGCGGAAAACGTGCAAATCTGGGGCGTGGAGCTGGAGAATGGTCAACGTGTCACGGTAGCCAGTGAAGAGCAGGCGCTGGCATTCGCCGCGCAGGCCGGCAGTCCGCCACGCAAAATCGCGCGTCGTGAGCAGGCGTTGTTACACGGCACGGCTCAGGAGGTGATGGCAAAGCTGAATGCCCTGCATACGCAATTTGGCATTGAGGAGTTCATTATCGACACGCCAGTGGCGGAAGGTCACGCGCGGCTGACATCGCTGCGGTTGTTGGCGCAAGCCCATAACGCCGTGGAGGTGCTCTGATGACTCTGGCCTCAACGCTTATCAACTGGCGTCGTGAATTACACCAGCACCCGGAACTTTCCCTGCAAGAGGTGGCAACGACGGCGCGCATTCACGCCTGGCTGCACGCAGCGGACGTCGAGATTTTGCCGTTCGACCTGAAAACCGGTCTGGTCGCGGAAATCGGGCAGGGAGAAGAGGTCATCGCGCTGCGAGCAGATATCGATGCGCTACCGATAGAAGAAAGCGCCGATGTGCCGTTTCGCTCCCTCACACCGGGAGTGATGCATGCCTGCGGGCATGACGTCCACACCAGCGTCATGCTGGGCGCCGCGCTGCTGCTTAAACAACAGGAAACACACTTACCGGGTCGAGTACGTATTTTGTTTCAGCCCGCTGAAGAGAGTTTCGGTGGCGCAAAAACGCTGATCCGCGCCGGTGCGCTGCACAACGTTGCGGCTATTTTTGGCATGCACAATGAGCCAGGTTTACCAGTGGGGGAATTTGCCACACGCGGCGGCGCGTTCTATGCCAACGTCGATCGCTTCGTGCTGCGTATTAATGGCAAGGGCGCACATGCGGCGCGTCCGCATGAAGGCAGAGATGCCATCCTGCTCGCCAGCCAACTGGTCACGGTGTTGCAAAGCGTTGCCAGTCGCGACGTTAACACACTGGATTCAGTGGTGCTTAGCGTGACCCGGATTCAGGGAGGAAATACATGGAACGTGTTGCCAGAATCCGTTGAGCTGGAAGGGACGCTCAGAACGCACCGGACTTCGGTGCAACAGCAGGTTAAAGCACGGGTTAATGACATCGCCGCCGGTTTTGCCCACGCCTTTGGCGCACAAATCGACGTTATCTGGCATGCGGGGCCGACCGCGTTGGTAAACGATGCTCGTTGGGCCGATATCGCCACCGCCGTGGCGAAACAATCAGGCTACACCACCCATCATGCCGACCTGCATATGGGCGGCGAGGATTTTGCTGTCTATCTGCAAAATACGCCTGGCGCATTTGTCAGTATTGGCAGCGCCAGTGAATACGGATTACATCACCCGGGCTTCAATCCGGACGAACGTTTAATTGAACCTGCCGCGCATTACTTTGCACAGCTAGCAAAAACGGCATTCGCACATCTTTAAGTTTACCTGTTGGGTAGGGGTTATTATGGCTGAAAATCGGCAACTACGGCTCGGCACTATTCTGCATGGCGCAGCGGGAAATATGTCCGCATGGCGTCATCCGGCGGCGCAGGCCGATGCCAGTATTAATTTTGATTTTGTCAAAGAGACGGCGCTTATTGCGGAAAAAGGGAAGCTGGATTTTATTTTTGTCGCCGATGGTCTGTATATTAATGAAAAATCAATCCCACACTTTTTAAATCGCTTTGAGCCGCTGACGGTATTATCTGCTTTGGCCAGCATTACCCAAAATCTGGGATTGGTTGGCACGGTATCCACGTCATACAGCGAGCCGTTTACTACCGCACGGCAGTTCGCCAGCCTTGATCATCTCAGCCAGGGGCGAGCCGGATGGAACGTGGTCACGTCACCTCTGGAGGGTTCGGCAAAGAACTATTCCCGTGCCCAGCATCCAGAACATGCCCTGCGTTATCGTATCGCCGATGAATATTTACAGGTGGTGAAAGGACTGTGGGATTCCTGGGAAGATGATGCTTTTACCCGTAATAAGGCAAGCGGAGAATTTTTTAATCCGCAAAAACTGCACACGCTTAACCATCATGGAGATTATTTTCAGGTCGCAGGGCCGTTAAATATTGGGCGCACGCCACAAGGCCGTCCGATTATATTCCAGGCGGGCGCTTCACAGGATGGTAAGAAATTAGCGGCGCAGCATGCCGATGCTATTTTTACCCATCAGGAGTCGCTGGCGGAGGCCAAAGAGTTCTATCAGGATGTAAAAAGCCAGTTGGCCTCCGCCGGGCGACATCCCGAACAACTGCATATATTCCAGGGCGTCAGCGTGATTGTTGGCGACAGCGCTGAGGATGTTGAGCAGCAGTATCAGACTACCGCTGCGCTGGTCTCTATTACCGACGCGCTGAACTACCTGGGCCGCTACTTTGAACATCATGATTTCGCCCAATATCCACTGGACGCACCGTTCCCGGATTTGGGTTCCCTTGGACAAAACAGCTTTCGCAGTACGACTGATGAGATCAAACGCAACGCGCGTGAGCGTGGCTTAACGCTACGCCAGGTTGCTCTGGAAGCGGCCAGTCCACGGCCACGTTTCAGCGGTACGCCGCAACAGGTTGCCGATGGTCTTCAGCAGTGGTTCGACGAAAAAGCCGCAGACGGTTTTATCATCCAGGGTGGAACACCAGATACCTTCCCACGTTTTGTCGAACAGGTTGTCCCCGTGCTTCAGGCGCGTGGCCTGTTCCGCCATGAATATCCCGGTACGACCCTGCGCGCAAGCCTGGGACTCGCGACACCTGCAAACCAATTCACACAATAAGAGAAAAACGCTATGCAGAAAAAATCAGTCTTCCTCGCGCTGTCACTGGCTTTCAGCGCTAACGTCTGGGCAAATGATGTGACTATTAACGGTACGGGCGTAAGCCTGGAAGCCAATAAAACGCCAATCAATACGGCAAAAAATCCGCAGGCGATTGCGCAGTTGCCCGCGAACCTGCACCTGGCCGTACCGGGTAAATTCACCGTGGCGATTGCCGGGTTAAGCCAGCCGCCGCTGACCGTCTTTGCCGATGACAATAAGACACTGATCGGCAGCGAGGCGGACATCGCTCGTCTGGTGGCTGACAGTCTGGGGCTGGAACTCAACGTCGTACCCACGTCATGGGAAGACTGGCCGCTGGGCGTCACGTCCGGCAAATATGATGCCGCGATCAGCAATATTACCGTCACCAAAGCCCGCAAAGAGAAATTCGATTTCGCGACGTATCGTAAGGACTCCCTTGGCTTCTATGTCAAAACCGGCAGTAAGCTGAAGAAAATCGAGCAGGCAGAAGATATCGCCGGTCTGCGTATCATCGTCGGTTCGGGGACAAATCAGGAAGCCATCCTGCTCGCCTGGAACGATGAGAACGTGAAGAAAGGGTTGCAGCCGTTTACGCCGGTGTATACCAAAGATGATGCCGCGCAAACCCTGGCTCTGCAGTCAGGCCGCGCCGATGCTTACTTCGGTCCTAACGTTATCGGCGCGTGGAAAGCTGCACTCAACGGTAAAACGCAACGGGTGGGCAGCGTTGATGGCGGTTGGCCAAAAGCGGCACACATCGCTGTGACGCTGAAAAAGGACAGCGGTCTGGTTCTGCCGGTACAAACCGCCCTCAACGGCGTAATTGGCAACGGCGACTATGACAAGGTGCTGAACCGCTGGGGAGAAGGGGTGGAACGTATTCCGCAATCTGAAATCAACCCGGCCGGTTTAGGCGACTAAGGAGGTCATCGTGAGCGATCAATTTCGCGTGGTCTCACCTGAAGCCAGCGAGCTGCAGCCAATTTTGAACGGTCTGTTCGGTGAATATGCCGCCCGCTATGGCGATTATTTTTCTCGCGACGCTGAAGTGGAGCTGACCGAATGGTATCTGGC
>NZ_JAHLRC010000012.1:0-70471 GCF_018919545.1 Citrobacter sp. S46_ASV_140 | reverse complement strand
TTACGGCACTGCCGGGCGGGATCCCGATTCTGCACCAAGGAAAATGCCTTGGGGCCGTCGCGGTAGGCGGTTTATCCGCGCAGGAAGATCATGATGCGGCGCTGGCCGTCGCGGAAACGTTACTTAAGGAGATTGCCCAATGAAAAAGGTCGCCATGCTGCATACCAGTGCCGCCACGCTTACGATGATGCAACAGCTGATTGCCGACATCATGCCGGATGTTGAAGTCATGCACCTGGTGGAAGAATCCATGATCAAGCAGGTAATGAAGGCCCAGGGCGTGACGCCCAATATTGCCGCCCGCATCGCCGACTATGTGCATATTGCCGAAAAGGCGGACTGCGATATCTTTATTACCGCCTGCTCCTCAATTGGTACTGCGGTGGAGCAATGCCAGTTTATGACCCCACTGCAGCTCGCGCGCATTGACTGCGCAATGGTGGAAGAGGCGATTGAAAAAGGTGAGCGGATCGCCGTACTGGCGACCGTGGCAACCACGCTGAAGCCAACGCTGGATTACGTACAGCGCAAAGTGCAGCAGAGCGGTAAATCGCGAACCATCACGCCTATATTAATGGAGGAGGCATTCCACGCGCTGCTGGCGGGAGACATGGATACTCATGACCGTATCGTCAGTGAAGGGTTACAGAGCGCCTTTACCCAGGCGGATGTTGTGATGCTGGCGCAAGCCTCGATGGCGCGCGTTTTACAGCAGCTCCCTTCCCCGCCGGTGCCGGTAATGACCTCGCCGGAAAGCGGAATTCGCTGGTTGAAAACACTGGCATCATCCTGATAGCGGCCGGTCAGCGCCAGCATAAGATTGCTGGCGCTGACTCATCACTACTTTCAGGCCAGTTTCAGACTAAACGTCCGCGACTGCCCTGGCCGAAACTCGCCGTTAATCCCCTTCGCATCGCTCTGCTCGCCAGCGGGTATTTCATCCATACCGGTTTCGCGGCAATGCATTACGCTTTGGCTAAACGACACGGCGGCATCGCAGGTGACGCTGTCAGAGGGATTAAATAAACGCAGGATGATTTCATCTCTGTCCTCTGCTTTTTTTAACGCGCTAAGCTGACAGCCGACCGGTGACATACTCAACAGGCTGTAGCTATCGGGAACAGTAAACGCTGTTTTGTTGAGCTTCATCGCATCCCACGGGATTTTGTTATAACACTGGACGGGCGTCAGCCAGGCACGCGCCTGCTGAGCCAGGCCAACGTTAAGCGGCGTCCCGCTATAACTAAACAGGCAAAAGCGCCCGTGCAGCACGCCCTGCATCTGGGAATCCGGTACCGCCATTTTTATGCCTGACGGCCTGCCGGGACGCAATAAGAGATCCTCTTTTCCGAGTAAGCCGACGCCACGGAGCAGCGTGAGGGCAAACGTTTTTTTCTCCTCACCCACTACCTCAAATTCACGCAATCCTTCGCTAAACACCGCGAGTCCATGACGCCCCTCCTGCAGCGCGGCGTAGTTGAGCAGATTCCAGACCGGCACCGGCGCTTCTTTCCATCCCTCAGCCTGCCAGTTGGCCATCGCTTCATCGTGAACAGGCCGTAGCAGCGAACCAAACTGGGTATCAGCCAACACGTCATTAGTGTGAAATGGCGTGGGGATAAGCACCCGAACTCGGTGATCGTCAGCCTGATTGTCAATGCGAATATCAACCTCAATCCGCCGGCTGTTATGGCTTAGCGTAACACCTATTTCGATGCTAACTTCACCATTGCGCTGACGTGACGCGCGCGCCTCCAGATCCGCCGGAACCGCCATCCGATAGCGAATGATTGCCCGGTCTTGCCATCCCTCGCGGATAATTTCATGCTCAAACGCAACGCCCGCAGACGTGAGGCGCCAATCCTCGCGCGAGGGGGAGTAATCGTACTCATCCCCGTCGTCGGCGCTTTCTTCAATCTCCAGTACGCGTTGATAAACAATCCCTGAATCCTTATCGCGTAGCTGTAGCGTTCCATCGTCATTGAGATCGATCAGCCAGAACGCGTTCTCCAACAGTGCCTGGGTCGCCGGAGCGGGTATCGCCTGACGGCCAGCAACATGCGGTTCGATATACAGCGTGCAGTACCCCATCGAAGGTAGAATCTGGTTGAGCTGAATATCAAACTCCATAAACGGCTCGTAGTTGCCGTAATGGACGATTTGCCGGTCGATAAGACCAGGATCAAGCTCGCGCACGCCACGAATAAAATAAGGGATTTCATTTCCTCTGCCATCAAGCAGGCGGAACTGGCTGGCGCGAAGACGTACGGTCGTATTGATCACCGCCTCACGCGGCCAGGGCATCAGGTTGAACATCACCAGCTTGTCTTCTTCACTGTGCGCCATGTTGTCAGTGATTTTACGCAGGTAAAAACGAATCAAATTGTCGGCCATATCTTCGGCCAGCACGAAGCGTGAAACGATTTCACGATGCACTTTATCGCTACAGCAACAGCCGATGCTGTCGTGGGCATGATTCTTTAAAATCTCTTTCCACATTTTCTCCAGCAGACCGTGGTGATATTCAAAACCTAAACTCCAGGCCAGCGTGGCGAGCGGTTCCAGCAGGTTAACGATTTTATTCTCAATACGCGCATGGGTAATTTTGATATCCATTCGTGTGGAGCCAATCGTACGATGCACGCGCATATATTTACCGTCGATAAACTCGCCGTGCAGGGTAGCCAACGTCTCCCGATGCGCTTCGATATGAGCAAAAACCTCCTCGAAGCGGCTCATGACAAATTTTCGCTGCGGGTAGATTTCACGCAGTTTATCCATCACCGCAAAGATGTTTTGCTGTAACGGCATCTGGTCATGCCCGTTGGGTAATAGGATTTCTTTAGTCACCGAGGCGTTCTCCAGCACCTCGAAGTAGCCGTCAAGTCGCTTACGCAGCCCGGCCTCATCCTCGGGTAAGTACTTACCAATCGCATAGCCCAGCGGCAATACCTGTGTCGTCACCTGGCTACCGTCAGCGCTTTGCCATAAAAATTCGGTTTTATCGGTGCCATGACGTTCAGAGCACCCACGCCAGAACAGAGCCCGGTTGATACCAAAACCATTATAAATATGCGGCATCTGCCCGGACATCCCAAATGAATCAGGTAGATAACCTATCTTCATCGGTTCGCCAAAGGCCATACAATCGCGGATGCCGTACATCAGATTGCGGACAATTGACTCACCGGAAACGAGGGTCGTATCCGTTTGCGTGTACCAGGGGCCGATAATAAGCTTCCCGGCCTGCACCAGCGCTTTAACCCGCTGCCGGTTTTCAGGTTTCACCGCAAAATAGTCTTCCAGCACCGCCGTTTGACCATCCAGCACGTAATATTTGTACTCTGCATCCTGCTCAAGGCGAGTCAGGATCTCTTCCATATTGTTAACCAGCAAAATACGCGACTCTTCAGTGGTGAAGTACCACTCACGGTCCCAGTGCATATGCGGCGTAATGTGAACGCGAGATACTGCTTTCATCGTCATTTCCTGTTGAGTAAGTGCTTACGGCATCACGCTATCGGTGACGTATTTCCCCTGTTTAACCGCTTGACGCCGCCAGAGCAGTAAAATCGCCGTGGAGATAATCGTCCCAATCAGCGCAGCGCCAAACCAGCCCGCGGCGGCCATCACCGCGCTTAGGTCTGCGGGGATAAGTAAAAAGAGCGAGAAAATCCCGGCACCTGGGGTCGAAAGCCCAATCCCCATGGCCCCAACGATGGCTCCGGTCGCCATCGACCCCATCACTAAAGAGCCAATCACCCGAATCGGGTCCTCAATCGCCAGCGGAATCGCGCCTTCGGTAATCCCGGCAAGGCCGAGCAGCCAGGTGGATTTACCGGTCTCAATCTCAAACTGTTTGAACAGGCGTGGCGCCAGCATGGTTGAGGCGGTGACGGTAAAAGCAGAAACCATTTTTACCGAAGCGAAAATGGCGTAGGGGCCGAATACACCGTTGGCCATCGCGCCCAGACAAAATGCATACGCCGCTTTATTGACCGGGCCGCCAAGATCAAACGAACACATAAAGCCCAGGATCATACCGAGCAGTAGCGCGTTGGTGCCTGATAACCCATTTAGCCAGGCCGTCAGCGAGGTATTGATCCAGGCGACAGGCTCGCCAATCACAAACAACATCAGGCTACCCGCGCCCAACGTGCCAATCACCGGATAGAGGTAGAACGTTAAAAAGCCATTGAATTTGCTGCTTAAACGCAGATGCTGTTTCACCCAACGCATGAGATAACCGGCAATCAGGCCACCGGCAACACCGCCAAGAAAACCCGAGCCGATTAAGTTCGCCGCCAGACCCGCCGCAAAGCCTGGAGCCAGCGCTGGTTTATCCGCCAGCGAATAAGCGGTATAGGCCGACAGTACCGGAACCATCAGCGTGCCCAGCATCCCGCCGCCGAGTTGGCGATACATCCACAGCCAGGATTTCTCTAAGCTGTACACATCCTGTAGGCCGAAAATCTGTGCAATCAATACCGCCACCGCCAGTACCGTCCCTCCGGCGACGATTAACGGCACGGCAAACGAAATTCCGCTCAGCAGTGCTTGTTTCAGGTCGGTTTTCAGCCCCTTTTTCACCTCTGTCTGTGGCTGAGAAACACGCTGGCTTTGCAGAGGCTCCAGCGCTAACGCTTGTTCAATCAGCGCTTTTGCGTGGCGCAACGGTTCGGCAACCGGAACGGAGATCGCCGGGATACCGTTGAAACGTTCACTTTCTTTAATAGCGACCTCTGCGGCGAAAATGCAGGCGCGCGCATCATTCAGTTGTTGAGCTGTTAAGCGGTCTTCAATGCCATTGGCCCCCTGTTTTTCCACCACCACGTTAACGCCCATTTGCCGACCGGCTTTCTCCAGATACTCAGCCGCCATATAGGTATGCGCAATGCCCGCCGGACATGCGGTAACGCAAACAATCGTTGGCGCATCCGCCGTCGCCACTGCGGCCTGCGGCGGTGTTTCGACCACTAATGCCGCCAGCACCGCTTCGGCGCTGGTCGCTGCCATCACGCGAGCACGCAGATCCTCATCCGCAAGGCAGGTGGTCAGTTCGGTCAGGATTTGGATATGAGTTGAACCGGCTTCATCTGGCGGGATCGCCAGCAAAAAAATAAGTTCAACAGACTCCGGGCCATCAATACCTTCCCAGTCCATCGGTTCACTCAGCGTCGCCACCGCGAAAGCCGCCTCTTTCACGGCCGACGATTTACCGTGCGGTACCGCCAATCCTTCGCCAAGCGCCGTAGGTCCCAGCGATTCGCGGTGAAAAACTTCCGCCAGATAAGCGTCGGCATCGGTGATTTTGCCTAATTCGGTCAGCCGCTGCGTAAGTTGGCGGATGGCATCGTCACGATCGGTAAATCTCGCCTGCACACAGACTGCGCGAGGGTGGGACAGTATTGTCAAATTCATCATGGTCCTCAGAGGATTGTCATTATTATGTGCCGCGATTGTCGCAGACAAAACAATACCTTTACGTGATCAATTTCACTAACAAGACAATATTTGTATTTAATTTGTATTATTTACTATTGATAAAATGTACGCATAATTTGTCTTGAATATCTGACTTTATTGCCGACAAAAGCGAAAAGAGATGAGCAAAAAACCGATGTACCGCCAGATAGCCGACGTTCTGCGCGAACAAGTTGCAAAAGGTGAATTAAAACCAGGTGATGCACTTCCCACAGAATCTACGCTACAGAGCCGTTTCGAGGTCAGCCGCGTGACCATCAGGCAAGCACTCAAGCTGCTGACGGAACAGAATATTATCGAGAGCATTCAGGGCAGCGGTTGGTATGTGAAAGAGGAGCGCGTCAATTACGACATTTATCAGCTCACCAGTTTTTATGAGAAGCTGGCCGACCGTCAGGTTGAAACGCACAGCGAAGTGAAGGTCTTTGAGGTCATTCCAGCAGGAGAGATGCTGGCCGAGTGGCTACAGCTGGCGGCTGAAGATAAAGTCTGGCATGTAAAACGGGTTCGTTTTATTAAGCAGAAAGCCGTTACCCTCGAAGAGACATGGATGCCGCTCGCCCTCTTTCCCGATCTCACCTGGGAGGTGATGGAAAATTCTAAATATCACTATATAGAACAGATCAAAAAGATGGTTATCGATCGCAGCGAGCAGGAACTGATCCCGGTTATTCCGGATGAGGATACTGTAGAAATGCTGGGCATGCCGCAGGGGAAACCGGTGCTGGAGAAAATCTCTCGCGGGTTTCTGCTCGATGGACGCGTTTTTGAATACAGCCGCAACACCTTCAAAAGCGACGATTATAAATTTACGCTGGTGGCAAAACGACGCCATTAAAAAAGGCCATCATCAGATGGCCAACCATGTCGAAACGGGACCAGCCCTTGACTATGCAGAGAGTCAGGGCTGTTTTTTTTCTTACTTAATCACTGTTTTCAGCGCTTCGCCGATATCGGCCAGGCTACGAACGGTTTTCACGCCAGCGGCTTCCAGCGCAGCGAATTTCTCATCTGCCGTACCTTTACCACCTGCGATGATCGCACCAGCATGACCCATACGTTTACCTTTCGGCGCAGTCACACCCGCGATGTAACCCACAACCGGCTTGGTCACATGATCTTTAATGTACGCCGCTGCTTCTTCTTCCGCGCTACCGCCGATCTCACCGATCATGACGATCGCTTCGGTCTGCGGATCTTCCTGGAACAGCTTCAGGATATCGATGAAGTTAGAGCCTGGGATCGGGTCGCCGCCGATACCCACACAGGTAGACTGACCAAAACCGTAGTCGGTGGTCTGCTTAACCGCTTCATAGGTCAGAGTACCAGAACGAGAAACGATACCGACTTTACCAGGCTTGTGAATATGGCCCGGCATGATGCCGATTTTGCATTCGCCAGGGGTGATAACACCTGGGCAGTTCGGGCCGATCATGCGTACGCCAGCTTCATCCAGCTTCACTTTCACGGTCAGCATATCCAGCGTTGGGATACCTTCGGTGATGGTGATGATAAGCTTGATGCCTGCATCAATAGCTTCCAGAATGGAGTCTTTGCAGAACGGAGCCGGAACGTAGATAACGGTGGCGGTTGCGCCGGTCGCTTCTACTGCTTCACGTACGGTGTTGAACACCGGCAGACCCAGATGCGTGGTGCCGCCTTTGCCCGGCGTAACACCGCCGACCATTTGCGTACCGTAAGCAATCGCTTGTTCAGAGTGGAATGTCCCCTGGCTACCGGTGAAGCCCTGGCAGATAACCTTGGTATCTTTATTAATTAAAACTGACATTATTTCCCCTCCACTGCGGCAACAACCTGCTGAGCTGCATCCGTCAGACTTTTCGCTGCAATAATATTCAGGCCGCTATCAGCCAATTTTTTCGCGCCGAGTTCAGCGTTGTTACCTTCAAGACGTACCACGACCGGAACGTTAACGCCCACTTCTGCTACCGCGCCGATGATACCGTCCGCGATCAGGTCGCAGCGTACGATACCGCCGAAGATGTTAACCAGTACGGCTTTAACATTGTCGTCAGAGAGGATAATTTTGAACGCTTCGGTTACACGCTCTTTGGTCGCACCGCCGCCAACGTCAAGGAAGTTAGCCGGTTCGCCGCCGTGCAGTTTAACGATGTCCATGGTGCCCATTGCCAGGCCCGCGCCGTTAACCATACAACCGATGTTGCCGTCCAGAGCGACGTAGTTCAGTTCCCACTGTGCAGCCTGTGCTTCACGCGGATCTTCCTGAGACTGATCGCGCATTTCACGCAAGTCAGCCTGGCGGAACAGCGCGTTGCCGTCAGCGCCCAGTTTGCCGTCGAGGCAGATCAGATCACCCTGCTTGGTCACCACCAGCGGGTTGATTTCGATCAGCGCCAGATCGCGCTCAAGGAAGATAGTCGCCAGACCCATGAAGATCTTGGTGAACTGCTGAACCTGTTTACCTTCCAGACCCAGTTTGAACGCCAGTTCACGCCCCTGATAAGGCATCGGACCGGCCAGCGGATCGAGCGCTACTTTGTGGATCAGGTGCGGCGTTTCTTCCGCCACTTTTTCAATTTCCACGCCGCCTTCGGTAGAGGCCATGAAGACCACGCGACGGGAACTACGGTCAACAACTGCGCCGAGGTAAAGTTCTTTACCAATGTCGGTCGCTGCTTCAACCAGAATCTGATTTACCGGTTGACCATGGGCGTCTGTCTGGTAAGTGACCAGACGTTTACCCAGCCAGTGTTCAGCAAAAGCGCGAATGTCTTCTTTGCTGTTCACAACCTTCACACCGCCCGCTTTACCACGGCCACCAGCGTGAACCTGACATTTCACTACCCACGGGCCTGCGCCGATTTTAGATGCAGCTTCTTCAGCTTCACGCGGAGTAGTACAGGCATAACCCACCGGTGCCGGTAAGCCATAGCGGGCAAAAAGTTGTTTTGCCTGATATTCATGTAAGTTCATGTGTTCTGTCCATCCTTCAGGTAATCGTTATCTTTTACCCGTAGGCCTGATAAGCCTCCAGACCTACGGGGCAGGTGATACTCTTATTTACTACACGTCCAGCAGCAGACGCGTCGGATCTTCCAGCAACTCTTTAATGGTTACCAGGAAGCCTACTGACTCACGACCATCGATCAAACGGTGGTCATAAGACAGCGCCAGATACATCATCGGCAGGATTTCAACCTTGCCGTCTACGGCCATCGGACGATCTTTGATGGCATGCATACCCAGGATGGCGCTCTGCGGTGGGTTGATGATCGGGGTAGACATCAGGGAACCGAACACGCCACCGTTAGTGATGGTGAAGTTACCGCCCGTCAGATCGTCGACCGTCAGCTTGCCGTCGCGACCTTTAACTGCCAGTTCTTTAATATTTTTCTCGATGTCAGCCATACCCAGCAGATCCACATCACGCAGGACCGGCGTGACCAGGCCACGCGGCGTGGAGACCGCCATGCTGACATCAAAGTAGTTGTGGTACACCACGTCATCGCCGTCGATGGACGCGTTCACTTCCGGATAGCGTTTCAGCGCTTCAACAACCGCTTTCACGTAGAAAGACATAAAGCCCAGACGGATACCGTGACGTTTCTCGAACGCGTCACCGTACTGCTTACGCAGATCCATGATTGGCTTCATGTTGACTTCGTTGAACGTGGTCAGCATGGCGGTGGAGTTTTTCGCTTCCAACAGACGCTCAGCTACGCGTTTGCGTAGACGGGTCATCGGAACACGTTTTTCGCCACGAGCGCCCAGTTGAGCCTGTGGTGCAGGCGCGGCGGCCGGCGCTTTGGCTTCTGCTTTCGCAGCCGGTGCTTTGGCCAGATGCTTTTCAACATCTTCACGCGTGATACGACCACCGACGCCGGTGCCATTGATGGTGCTGGCTTCGAGGTTATGCTCACCCAGCAGGCGACGGATCGCCGGGCTCAGGGCATCGTTGTTCTGTTCAGCAAGAGACGCCTGCTGGCGTTGTGCCGGAGTAGAATCTTTCTCTTCAGACTTGGCGCTGGTCTCTTTGCCAGAGCTGTTGCCTTCACGCAGGCGACCGAGGATCTGGCGAGAAGTGACGGTTGTCCCTTCATCTTCCAGAACCGCATCAAGAATACCGTCCGCTGATGCCGGTACTTCCAGTACCACTTTGTCAGTTTCGATTTCTACCAGTACTTCATCACGACGTACTGCATCGCCCGGTTTTTTGTGCCAGGTTGCAACCGTTGCATCCGCTACGGATTCAGGCAGGTCGGGAACAAGAATATCTACGCTACTCATTATTTATCCTTTATTTAATCGACGTTCAGCGCGTCATTAACCAGATCTTGTTGCTGCTTCTGGTGAACGGACATATATCCTACTGCCGGAGAGGCAGAGGCCGGGCGACCTGCATAACGCAGAGCTGACCCAAATGGAATTACTTCACGGAAATGATGCTGGCTGCAGTACCATGCGCCCTGGTTGAGCGGCTCTTCCTGGCACCAGACAAAATCATGTACATGAGCAAACGGTTTCAGCGCTTCCTGCACCGCTTTATGCGGGAACGGATAGAGCTGTTCGATACGCACAATGGCGACATCTTTTTGGTCGTTCTTGCGGCGTTGCTCCAGCAGGTCGTAATAAACCTTACCAGAACACATCACGACACGCTTCACGCCTTTAGGATCAAGTTCATCTACTTCGCCAATGGCTGGCAGGAAGGTGCCATTTGCCAGTTCGTCCAGCGTGGACACCGCCAGCGGATGACGCAGCAGCGACTTCGGTGACATCACTACCAGCGGACGACGCATTCCGCGCAGCGCCTGACGACGCAGCATGTGGTAAACCTGTGCCGGGGTAGACGGGACGCAAACCTGCATGTTTTGCTCAGCGCAAAGTTGCAGATAACGTTCCAGACGCGCGGAAGAGTGCTCCGGACCCTGACCTTCATAGCCGTGTGGCAGCAGCATAACCAGACCGCACATACGGCCCCATTTCTGCTCGCCGGAAGAGATGAACTGGTCGATAACCACCTGCGCACCGTTGGCGAAGTCACCGAACTGCGCTTCCCAGATAGTCAGGGTGCGCGGTTCTGCCGTGGCATAACCGTACTCGAATGCCAGCACCGCTTCTTCAGACAGCACGGAGTCCCATACGCGGAACGTGCCCTGCCCGTTATGCACATGCTGCAGCGGAGTGTACGTTGAACCATTCGCCTGGTTATGAATCACCGCATGACGGTGGAAGAAGGTTCCGCGGCCAGAGTCTTCACCCGACAGACGTACCGGAATACCTTCATCAACCAGCGTGGCGTAAGCCAAATTCTCTGCGCCACCCCAGTCGAACAGCTTCTCGCCTGCGGCCATGGCCTGACGGTCGCCGTAAATTTTGGCAACACGCGACTGCATTTCCACCGCTTCAGGCACGGTGCTGATGCGTTTTGCTAGCTCCTGCAGACGCTTCATCTCAACTTTGTTCGGGTAGTTTTCATCCCATTCGTGGTTGAGGTACGGCGACCAGGTGAAGGAGTGCATATTCATTGGACGCCACTCTTTCACCACGCATTCGCCTGCGTCCAGCGCGTCACGATACAGATTGACCATTTCGGTCGCATCTTCCAGCGTAGCGACGTTGTCCGCTTCCAGCTTGTCAGCGTAGATTTTGCGCGGGGTCGGATGCTTTTTGATTTTCTGATACATCAGCGGCTGGGTTGCGCTTGGCTCGTCGGCTTCGTTGTGGCCGTGACGGCGGTAGCACACCAGATCGATGAAGACATCGCGTTTAAAGGTATTACGGAAATCCAGTGCCAGACGCGTTACGAAAGCGACCGCTTCCGGGTCATCCGCGTTCACGTGGAAAATCGGCGCCTGAACCATCTTACCGATGTCGGTGCAGTATGGTGTAGAACGTGCATCTAGCGGGTTAGAGGTGGTGAAGCCCACCTGGTTGTTGATAACGATGCGAACGGTACCGCCCACTTCGTAACCACGCGCTTTCGACATGTTCAGGGTTTCCTGAACCACGCCTTGCCCGGTTACTGCCGCATCACCATGAATAGTGATTGGCAGCACTTTATTGCTGCTCGGCTCGTCCAGACGATCCAAGCGTGCACGTACGGAACCGATAACCACCGGGCTAACGATTTCCAGGTGCGACGGGTTAAACGCCAGCGCCAGATGCACCAGACCGCCTTCGGTTTCGATATCTGATGAGAAGCCCATGTGGTACTTCACGTCACCGGTGCCGAGGTGTTCTTTATGTTTGCCCGCAAATTCGTCGAATAGATCCTGCGGCTTTTTACCCAGCACGTTAACCAGGACGTTCAGACGACCACGGTGCGCCATACCCAGTACCACTTCACGGGTACCGCTGTTACCGGCGTGGCGGATCATCTCTTTGAGCATTGGGATTAACGCATCACCGCCTTCCAGCGAGAAGCGTTTCGCGCCCGGGAATTTCGCGCCCAGGTAGCGTTCCAGACCTTCCGCTGCGGTCAGTTCGCTGAGGAAGCGTTTCTTCTCTTCACTACTGAACGCAGTACGGCCAGACTCGATACGCTGCTGAAGCCAGCGTTTTTCTTCGGTGCTGGTGATGTGCATATACTCGGCGCCAATCGGGCCGCAGTAGGTTTGTTTCAGCGCGACAACCAGGTCGCTCAGCTTCATCGTGTCTTTGCCACCGGCAAAAGAACCCACGTTAAAGCTTTCCTGGAAATCCGCATCGGTCAGATCGTGGAAGGAGGGATCCAGATCGGCCACATTTTCTTGCTGCCACAGTCCCAGCGGATCGAGATTCGCATGCTGATGACCGCGGAAACGATAGGCGTTAATGAGCTGCAGGACTTTAACCTGCTTCACATTGGCATCAGGGTCGGAAATAGAAGAAGAGTAACGTGGGGTAATCAACGCCTGTCGACGGAAATAATCACGTGTTTTTGAGTGGAGTTGATCCGGTTTGACTCCGGTACCAGGTAACTGCTGGAACGTCGAACGCCAGTTAGCATCTACCGAGTCAGGGTCGGTTAAGAAGTCTTCATAGAGCTGTTCTATCCAGCTCTGGTTAGAACCAGAGAGGTAAGAAGAGTCCAACCAGGCTTTCAAAGCGCTGTTCTGCATCGTGATCCCTTAAGCATTTGTATGCTTATTTCGCCGTGGATACTACCACGCACACCGATGTGCGTGCCGGGGTTCACTTGTTGCGGACTGTCGTGTCATCTGCGTCCGCTAAGGAACCTTTAAAAACTGTCTAATAATCGTCGTCGTTCAGGCTGCGATTATTGCTATCAATGTGGCAGTTTTTAGAGGTTTCCCTGCACGGCCGGGGAATCTCTTCCCCGGCAACTACAATTACTTATGCACTACGTTTGAGCAGCATCGACTTAATATGACCGATGGCGCGCGTCGGATTCAGCCCTTTAGGACATACGCTGACGCAGTTCATGATGCTATGACAGCGGAATACGCTGAAAGCGTCACTTAAACCTTCCAGACGGCTGTCGGTCTCGGTATCGCGGCTATCAATTAAGAAGCGATACGCGGCCAACAGGCCTGCCGGGCCAATAAACTTGTCCGGGTTCCACCAGAATGATGGGCAGGACGTTGAGCAGCATGCACACAAAATACATTCATACAGCCCATCGAGCTTCTCACGCTGCTCTGGCATTTGTAAATGCTCACGAGCCGGAGGATTTTTCCCATTATTCAACAAGTAAGGCTTAATCTTCTCATACTGTGCGTAGAATTGCCCCATGTCTACCACCAAATCGCGCACAACCGGTAAACCTGGCAGCGGGCGAATGACAATTTTCTTGCCCGGCTGATTCAGCGCAGAAATAGGTGTGATACAGGCTAGTCCATTTTTGCCGTTCATGTTCAGACCGTCGGAGCCGCAGACCCCTTCACGGCATGAGCGACGAAACGACAACGACGGATCTTTTTCTTTCAGCTGCATCAACGCATCCAGCAGCATCATGTCGCGCCCTTCTTCCGCCTCCAGGGTGTAATCCTGCATGCGCGGAGCGTCATCAACATCCGGGTTATAGCGATAAACTGAAAACTCGAGTTTCATTGTCCTGTCTCCGCATTAATAAGTACGAATCTTCGGCGGGAATGCCGGGCGCAGCTTCGGTTCCATATTGACTTGACGTCGCGTCATGGATTCCGACTCTGGCAGGTACAGGGAATGGCACAGCCAGTTTTCGTCATCACGTTCCGGGAAGTCGAAGCGGCTATGCGCGCCACGGCTTTCGGTACGGAAGTTTGCAGATACTGCAGTGGCGTACGCGGTCTCCATCAGGTTATCCAGCTCCAGACACTCAACGCGCTGGGTGTTGAACTCGCTGGAGGTATCGTCCAGACGGGCATTTTTCAGGCGTTCGCGAATCGCTTTCAGCTCTTCCAGACCCTTCGCCATCGCATCGCCTTCGCGGAATACCGAGAAGTTATGCTGCATACATTCCTGCAGCGCTTTACGAATTGCCACCGGGTCTTCACCGTTACGGTTACCGTTCCAGCGATTCAGACGCGCCAGAGAAGCGTCGATTTCATCTTCGGTTGCATCCAGCAGGTCACCCTGCTCTGCGATAGATTCCTGCAGATGCAGACCCACAGCACGACCAAATACCACCAGGTCAAGCAGTGAGTTGCCGCCCAAACGGTTAGCACCGTGAACCGATACGCAGGCGATTTCACCGACGGCAAACAGCCCTGGGATCACCACATCTTCGCCCTGCTCATTCACGGTCAGCGCCTGGCCGGTGACTTTGGTCGGAATACCGCCCATCATATAGTGGCAGGTTGGGATAACCGGGATCGGCTCTTTCACCGGGTCAACGTGAGCAAAGGTACGGGACAGTTCGAGAATACCCGGCAGACGGGACTCCAGCACTTCTTTACCCAGGTGGTCGAGTTTCAGTTTGGCGTGCGGCCCCCACGGACCGTCGCAGCCGCGACCTTCGCGGATTTCGATCATGATGGAACGCGCCACCACGTCACGACCCGCCAGGTCTTTCGCATTCGGGGCATAACGCTCCATGAAGCGCTCACCGTGTTTGTTCAGCAGGTAGCCACCTTCACCACGACAGCCTTCTGTTACCAGAACACCCGCGCCAGCGATACCGGTTGGGTGGAACTGCCACATCTCCATATCCTGCACCGGCACGCCAGCGCGGATAGCCATACCGACGCCGTCACCGGTGTTGATGTGGGCGTTGGTGGTGGACTGATAAATACGGCCAGCACCGCCGGTCGCCAGCACGGTTGCGCGGGCTTTGAAGTAAACCACTTCACCGGTTTCGATACACAGCGCGGTACAACCAACAATCGCGCCATCGGCATTTTTCACCAGATCCAGCGCATACCATTCGGAGAAAATGGTGGTGTGGTTTTTCAGGTTCTGCTGATACAGCGTGTGCAACAGCGCATGGCCGGTACGGTCTGCCGCTGCCGCGGTACGTGCCGCCTGCTCGCCGCCGAAATTCTTCGACTGGCCGCCAAACGGACGTTGATAAATTGTGCCATTATCGAGGCGAGAGAACGGCAGCCCCATGTGGTCCAGCTCCAGAATCGCTTCCGGACCGGTTTTACACATATATTCAATAGCGTCCTGGTCACCTATGTAGTCCGACCCTTTGACGGTGTCGTACATGTGCCATTCCCAGTTATCTTCATGGGTATTACCGAGCGCAACGGTGATGCCACCTTGCGCAGATACGGTATGGGAACGGGTTGGGAACACTTTGGAGAGCAGCGCACAGGTCTGACCGCTCTGGGAAATTTGCAGCGCCGCGCGCATACCTGCGCCGCCGGCACCAATCACAACAGCATCAAATTCTCTGACTGGCAGTTTCATTACACCCCCCACACCACAACAAATCCATAAATGACGTAAACCACCAGCGCAACGACGATAGCCAGTTGCAGAATCAGGCGCACGGCCAGCGGT
Organism: Citrobacter sp. S46_ASV_140; assembly: GCF_018919545.1. Classification (NCBI taxonomy): domain Bacteria; kingdom Pseudomonadati; phylum Pseudomonadota; class Gammaproteobacteria; order Enterobacterales; family Enterobacteriaceae; genus Citrobacter; species Citrobacter sp. S46_ASV_140. The sequence continues at coordinate 55,075 of NZ_JAHLRC010000012.1, read as the reverse complement.
TTAACGTAGTCGGTCAACACCTGCCACATGCCGATCCAGGCATGAATCAAGATGGAGAAAAGAGCCAGCAGGGTGAAGACTTTGGTGAATGCCGATGAGAAGAAACCGGTCCAGACTTCAAACGTCAGTTCGCCGCTGGTGGCGAAGAAGCCGACCATATAGATGATGTATAACGTCAGAACGATAGCGGTAGCACGGACCAGAATGAAGTCATGTACGCCGTTGCGTCCTAATGCGGAGGCGTTGCTTACCATACGAGGACTCCTGCGAGAAGTGAAAGCACGACAATGATAACGAAACAAATTTTGGCGGAACGTGTCCCTGCTTCGAGGGTTTCTTCGATATAGCCAAAATCCATCAACAGATGGCGAATGCCCATTACGGCGTGATATGCCAGCGCAATCAGGATCCCCCACAGAATTAACTCCACAAAGAAGTTATTCATAATGGATGACGCCGCGAGGAAACCTTCAGGGGAGGAAAGGCTGGTACCCAATAACCACAACAGAATCCCGACCGCCACGAAGGTGATCACTCCGGATACGCGATGGAGAATGGACGCTATCGCCGTGATTGGGAACCGGATCGTTTGTAGATCCAGATTGACAGGTCTTTGTTTTTTCACATTTCTTATCATGAATAACGCCCACATGCTGTTCTTATTATTCCCTTTGGACTTCGGGTACAGAAGATGAAGACACCTGTAGCCTGAAAGACGACGGGATTTCCTTCCTCCGGTCTGCGTGCGGGTCAGACAGCGTCCTTACTATAACTACGCGTCATATAAAACACTGCTTCCAGATGCTAAAACGACACGTTACAACGCTGGTTGGCTCGGGATTGCAGGGTATTCCGGAGACCTGGCGGCAGTATAGGACGTTCACAAAATCATTACAATTAACCTACATATAGTTTGTCGGGTTTTATCCCGAACAGTGACATAGGTCACGATAACAACATTATTTTAATTTTTAACCATCTAATTTGACAATCATTAAACAAAGTTGTTACAAACGACACCAGAAAAAGCATATAATGCGTAAAAGTTATGGGGTCACTCTTTCACCGGACATTTAGTTATGTAACAGTGTGGAAGTATTGACCAATACAGTCAGGACAGTTATTAGTGATAGACAGGTTTAATAATTCGGATTGCTAAGTTCTTGATTTGCAGTTTATTCGCCATGAAAAGACCGTTTTACCTGCAAGCGCCCATAGCTCTGTACCCAGGTTATCCCCTCTTTCGCAGAGCGGCGAGCCAAATAACAAACTGGTAACGGTTCATTGATGTACGAAGGCAAATGTGAGTTCCAGCAGTCTTAAGCAATAAGGCGCTAAGGAGACCGTAAATGGCTGATACTAAAGCAAAAATCACTCTAAATGGTGACTCTGCTATTGAACTGGATGTGCTGAAAGGTACGCTCGGTCAAGATGTTATTGATATTCGTAGTCTTGGCTCAAAAGGGATGTTTACTTTTGACCCAGGTTTCACCTCTACCGCATCCTGCGAATCCAAAATTACTTTCATCGACGGTGACGAAGGTATTTTGCTGCATCGCGGCTTCCCGATTGATCAGTTGGCGACCGAGTCGAACTATCTGGAAGTGTGTTATATCCTGCTGTACGGCGAAAAACCGACGCAGGAGGAGTACGACGAGTTCAAAACCACAGTCACTCGCCATACCATGATCCACGAACAGATCACCCGCCTGTTCCACGGTTTCCGCCGCGACTCTCACCCGATGGCCGTTATGTGTGGTGTTACCGGGGCGCTGGCTGCGTTCTACCACGACTCGCTGGATGTGAATAATCCGCGTCACCGTGAAATCGCCGCCTTCCGTCTGCTGTCCAAGATGCCGACCATGGCAGCGATGTGCTACAAATACTCCATCGGACAGCCGTTCGTGTACCCGCGTAATGACCTCTCCTACGCCGGTAACTTCCTGAACATGATGTTCTCCACGCCGTGCGAAAAATACGAAGTGAATCCGATTCTGGAACGCGCAATGGACCGTATCTTGATCCTGCACGCTGACCACGAACAGAACGCCTCAACCTCTACCGTTCGTACCGCCGGTTCTTCTGGCGCTAACCCGTTTGCCTGCATCGCGGCCGGTATTGCTTCCCTGTGGGGACCAGCACACGGCGGCGCAAACGAAGCTGCGCTGAAAATGCTGGAAGAAATCAGCTCTGTTAAACACATTCCGGAATTTGTTCGCCGCGCGAAAGACAAGAATGATTCCTTCCGCCTGATGGGCTTTGGTCACCGTGTTTATAAAAACTATGACCCGCGCGCCACCGTCATGCGTGAAACCTGCCATGAAGTACTGAAAGAACTGGGCACCAAAGATGATCTGCTGGAAGTGGCGATGGAACTTGAACACATTGCGCTCAACGACCCGTACTTCATCGAGAAGAAACTCTACCCGAACGTAGATTTCTACTCCGGCATCATCCTGAAGGCGATGGGTATTCCGTCTTCCATGTTTACCGTTATCTTCGCCATGGCGCGTACCGTGGGCTGGATTGCACACTGGAACGAAATGCACACCGACGGCATGAAAATCGCTCGTCCGCGTCAGCTGTACACCGGCTACGACAAGCGCGATTTTAAGTCTGATATTAAGCGTTAATTGTCTGCCGGATGGCGCCAGCGCCTGTCCGGCTTACAGCCATTAATTCTCCCGGGTCGGACAAGGCATTGAAGCCAGAATCCGACCTGTTTTTTTGATGCATATTATTTTATTCTCATCATGCTTTCTCTATGATTTACTGAGATTTCCGTCATTTCACTCAGGAGCATGGGATGCCTGTTTTGCAGTGGAGCCTGTTGTTTCTGCTATCGCTCCTTCTTTCCCTGTTCTTTTTGTTTATACACCTTCCAGGACCGCTGCTGCTCGGCTCGATGATCGTCGGCATCATATTCAGTATGCGCGGCATCTCACTACACCCTCCCCGCTGCACATTTCTTGGCGCGCAGGCGATTCTTGGCTGCATGATTGCCCAAAACCTGACGGGCTCAATCTTGACGACCCTTACGGCCCACTGGCCGATGGTGATTATCATCCTGCTGGCGACCCTTATCAGCAGCGCGGTAATCGGCTGGCTGCTGGTTCGCTACAGTAACCTACCGGGAAACACCGGTGCATGGGGCTCGTCACCTGGCGGTGCGGCGGCAATGGTGGCGATGGCGCAGGAATATGGTGCCGACATCCGGCTGGTGGCGTTTATGCAGTATCTGCGCGTACTGTTGGTGGTTGGCGCGGCAGCACTGGTCACCCGAGTGATGATGGGCGACCAGGCCCAAACGGTCAGTGAGCAAATTCTCTGGTTTCCGCCGCTGAGCAGCAATCTGTTCAGTACCCTGGCGCTGGCCGCCGTTGCCGGTACGGCCGGGCGTCTATTGCGTATCCCCTCTGGCGTCATGTTGCTACCGATGTTGGCAGGCGCATTGCTGAATGCCGGTGGCGTGATGGTGATCGAACTGCCGGAATGGCTGCTGGCGATTGCCTATATGGCCATCGGCTGGCAAATCGGCCTGGGTTTTGACAAGCAGATCTTTTTAATGGCGTTGCGCCCCTTACCGCAAATCCTCTTGTCCATTTTTTCACTGATGGCGATCTGCGCCGCTATGGCCTGGGGACTGGCGCATTACATGCAGATAGATTTTCTTACCGCCTATCTGGCGACCAGTCCAGGCGGCGTGGATTCTGTTGCGGTGATTGCCGCAGGGAGTCACGCCGATATGGCGCTGATCATGGCGATGCAAACCCTGCGGCTATTCAGTATTTTATTGACTGGCCCGGCGGTGGCGCGGTTTATTTCGCTACACGCGCCAAAGCATCCCGCTTAGTGCTGACATCCCGGACACCAGTAAAAGGGTCGTGAAGAGAGCGTCGTTTTTTCGATGATTCCGCCACAGCGCTCACAGGCTTCACCATCCCGGTGAAAGACCTTAAAGCGAAACAGCGCGCCGTGATGTTTATTCTCATCCACCAGCCCGCGGGTGTTATAGGACAAACGAGGAATATCAAGCAGCGCATGCGCCAGCGCATCCAACTGTTCATCTCCGAGCGTCGACGCTTTATGCTGCCCGGTCAGCCCTACCTGCCAGAGAATCTCTACCCGCAGGTAGTTACCTAATCCCGCCAGAAACGCCTGGTCCAACAGCAGGCCAGAAAACTGGCGATTGCGAAAACGCGGGGATAACAGACGCGCTTTCACGTCATCGGGCGTTAAACGTAAATCTAGGACGTCCGGCCCAACCCGTTGCAGGAACGGGTGGGTAGCGAGCTGTTCCGGCGTCAGCATGTCGATATCAGAGGCGCTATAGAGCAGAATAGTTTTGTCGTGTGTTTGCAACCTGACACGCAGAACCCGCGAAGTCTGCGGTATTTTGCCGGTATCCACCACTCGCCACACGCCATAGAGCTGATTGTGACTGTACAGCGTCAATCCATTAGAAAAATGGGTCAGCAATGCTTTACCCCGCGTTTCAAGCTGGGTAACACTCTGCCCAATCAGTTGAGATTGATACGGTTTTAGCTGCTCAAAGGCAAACCAGACATCGGTCAGGGGTTTGCCTTTGACTGCCGCCTCCAGGTTATCCGCCGCGCGGCGGATCTCCGGGCCTTCAGGCATAATACTGTCCTTTTTTAATGTGTTGCACCGCCCGTCACTGCGATATCACTCTCCACCTGCAACGCGGTGGCAATCGCAACTTCCAGCGCCCGGCGCACCATGTCCGCTGCCATACTTGGCGCCCCGGGATGCTGTGCAGCCTGTTGCGGCAAATAAGGGATATGAATAAATCCTCCCTTCACCGCCGGAACGTCACGTAGTTTATGCAGCAGGCCATACATCACGTGGTTACAAACGAAAGTGCCCGCGGTCTGGGAAACCGAAGCCGGAATTCCCGCGTTGCGCATGGCAACAACCATCGCTTTGATCGGCAACGAACTAAACCATGCCGCCGGACCATCGGCCACAATCGGCACATCTACCGGCTGTTGACCCTGATTATCCGCAATACGCGCATCGTCAACGTTGATCGCCACGCGCTCCACGGTGACATCCGTGCGCCCACCCGCCTGCCCCACCGCCAGCACCAGTGATGGCGACAGCGCGTCAATCGCACCATTGAGTACGGCAAGAGACTCGCCAAAGACGCACGGCAGTTGGCGGGCAATGACACGGCATCCGCCGATGATAGCATTGTCGAGGCCCGAGACCACTTCCCAGGAAGGGTTAACTGACTCGCCGCCAAAGGGTTCAAATCCCGTGATGAGTACTGTTTTCATCCTGTCACCTTACAAGAACATCAGGAAATACATCAGGAACACGTTGACCAGCAGCAGCAGTATGCCGGTTGGCACCTGCGCTTTAATCACCGCGTTTTTATCCGGCAGCTCCAGCAGCGCTGCAGGAACAATGTTAAAGTTTGCCGCCATCGGCGTCATTAACGTCCCGCAATAGCCAGAGAACATGCCAATTGCCGCCATTACTGCCGGATTGCCGCCGTGCTGCAGCACGAGGATCGGAATCCCAATTCCAGCGGTCACGATCGGGAAAGCGGCAAACGCATTGCCCATGACCATCGTCAGCAATGCCATGCCGAGGGTGTACACCGCCACTGCGATAAAGCGGCTATCCACCGCCAGGTATTCTTGCGTCAGCCAGGAAATACCGCTGCCTACGCCCGCTGCCGTAAACAACAGCCCGAGCGTGGCCAAAATCTGCGGCAGGATGAACGCCCAGCCGATGGAGTCCAGCAGACGGCGCGCCTCCTGAATCGGTTGATAAACCCGCTCATGGGTCATTTTTATCGCCATCGCCAGACCAATCAACGAGCCTGCGGTCATGGAAAAGAGCGTCACCAGCGTGGCGTGATTACCCGGCCCAAACAGCGCATCCTGTAAGCCCGGAATATGGTTGAACATCAGCACGCCAATAACCGTTACCACCGGAATTGCCAGCGCCGGGAAAAACAGGCGGTTACCCAGACGACTGGCGCTTTCTTCGCGCTGTTGCTGCGTTCGTTGATGGTAGCTTCCCAGCTTCACGCCGCCAAAACCGGCGATCAGGGCCAGCACGACCACCGCGACGCCAACGGCAATATGCACCGTGCGTTTGTCGCCAAACAGCGAGTATGTCCAGTCGCCAAACAGAAACAGTACGCCGTATATGCCCCAAAACAGGCCGGTGGTAAAGCGACGCGGGTTCGCTTTGTCCTGCCAGGACATCAGCGCCACAATCAGTAATACCGCTCCCGCCAGCCAATAGAGATAGCTTTGTTGAAAATTCATTTCGCTTCACCTTTCGCTGCGGCATTCGCTTTCGCCACCTCACGTTGCAAATAGCTATCCAGACGCCACAGACGCGTACCGTGGATCAGGAATGCACAAATTGCCGTTGGGATCCCCCACAAGGCAATATGCAGCGGTTCGGTCTGGATCCCACCAGACTCCAGCATAAAGTTGTGCATAAAAATGATGGCGCCGAAGGCAACAAAGATATCTTCACCGAAGAACAGTCCGACGTTATCGGTCGCAGCTGACATGGCGCGCAGACGATAGCGTACCGCCCCAGGTATCTCGCCGTGATTTTTCTCTGCGGCCCCTTCCGCCATCGGCGCCAGCAGCGGACGCACCATCTGCGGATGCCCCCCCAGACTGGTCAGCCCTAACGCAGCGGTCGCTTCGCGAATGAACAGATAGACAATAAGCAGACGACCACTGGTGGCGCTGCGGATTTTTGCAATCCACGCCTGAGCACGCTCTTTGAGTCCGTGGCGTTCCAGCAGGCCAATCACCGCCAGCGGGATCAGCAGGATAAATGGCAGGTTGCGGGTGTTAAGAAAACCTTCACCCAGCTTCTCAAGGATAGTGGCGATCGGCATATGCGCCGCCAGCCCCGTGACGATCCCGGCAATAATGACCACCAAGACCGGGTTAAAACGTAAAAGAAATCCGACCACGATGACGGCGATCCCCGTCAATGGCCAGAGAGAAATTACCTCTCCCATAATTCAGTCCTGTATATGTTGTTGTGTAATATATTATTGTTTTATATGAATAAATTTATGCGCTAATTTGAATATTGCATGCATTGAATGCGGCTCGCAAGCGACGGGCAAAAGCGAGTGCGTGCTCACCATCCCCGTGAATGCATACCGTCTGGGCTGTCACGCTCGCCCACGTTCCACTCTGGCTTTTTACTCTGCCGGATTGCACCATTTCTAGCGTTTGCGCCAGCGCCTGCTCTTCATCCTCAATCAATGCGCCCGGTTGGCTGCGCGGCACCAGACTGCCATCCGCCTGATAACCCCGATCGGCAAAAACCTCCTGACGTGTTACCAGACCATAGCGTTCTCCGGCACGAATCAGTTCGCTTCCCGCCAGCCCTACCAGAACCAGCGACGGATCGCAGGCATACACCGCTTGAGCAATAGCATCCGCCAACTGAGGATCTTTCGCCGCCTGGTTATAAAGCATACCGTGCGGTTTAACATGACGCATTACGCCGCCCTGCGCACGCGTGATGGCAGCCAGCGCACCAATTTGATACAGCGTCTGCGCATACACCGTTTCCACAGGCAGGGTCATGGCGCTACGGCCAAAATTTTCCCGATCCGGAAAACTCGGATGCGCACCTATCGCTACGCCATTTTTTAGCGCTTCGCGCACGCTTAAAAGCATCGTCTGCGCATCACCGGCGTGAAACCCACAGGCGATGTTGGCTGATGACACCAGTTGCAGCAGCGCTGCATCGTTAGGGCATCCCTCACCGAGGTCTGCGTTGAGATCAATTTTCATTGTTAAGTCGCCATGTTAACTGTTCCAGATAACGCTGCCGATCCTGGCGCGCCTTAAGCGCTTCCTCCAGCGAACACTGCACAAAATGAATCGGCTGGCCGAGCGGGATCTGCGCCAGATGATACATATCCGCTTCGATGATACAGGCGATACGCGGATAGCCGCCCGTCGTCTGAGCATCGTTCATCAGCACGATGGGCTGACCATTATGCGGAACCTGCACTACGCCAGGGAGCAAACCATGCGACAATAGCTCGCGATCGGTCGTGCGCGTCAGCGACTGCCCCTGCAAGCGATACCCCATACGGTTGCTTTGCGGACTCAGCTGCCACGGGGAGCGCCAGAAAGAAGCCTGCGATACTTCGTCAAACTCCTGGTATTCAGGCCCGGGGAGCGCACGAATGTGGTTGCCCCACATCAGCTGTTTTACGCCCTGCGGCCCGCTGAATTGCCGGGTCGATGCGCCAATTGGCAGCCGATCGCCATCGCGCAGCAGACGCCCTTCCAGCCCGCCAATTCCGACTTTGAGATCGGTACTGCGCGACCCCATTACTTCGGGCACATCAAAAGCGCCCGCTACCGCCAGATAGCTGCGCATGCCGTGATGTGGACGTTTTAGCGTCAGACGCTGCCCGGCTTTCACCGGCAGCCGCCATCCGCTCCATACGGGAGTACGATCCAGGTGCGCTTCACATCCCGCTCCGGTCAGGGCAAACCAGCCATCGGTTTCAAATTCCACCACCAGTTGCCCCAGTGTGATTTCCAGCGCAGCGGCATTCGCATCATTACCCACCAGCAGATTAGCAACGTTCAGCGCCGGTTTATCCAGCGCGCCACAGTGACTGATTCCGGATTGACGAAAACTATGGCGTCCCCCGTCCTGTACTGAGGTGTACATGCCAGCGCGAATGATGTTTAACATATCCCCTCCTTCTGCGGGACAAAACGCACGGTATCGCCAGCCCGTAACAGAATCGGCTCCTGCCGTTTTGGATCAAATAACGCAACGGAGGTACGGCCAATCAATTGCCATCCACCTGGCGTGGAAAGCGGATAGACCCCCGTTTGGGATCCGCCAATACCGACAGAACCTGCCGGAACAAGCAGACGCGGTTCCGCACGCCTCGGAGTATGGAGCGGTTCAGGTAAGCTCCCGAGATAGGGAAATCCCGGCTGAAAACCGATAAACCACACCACATAATCAACCGACGCATGAAGTTCGACGACCTGCTTGTCGCTTAATCCACTGTGCCGGGCGACCTCTGCCAGATCGGGGCCGAACTCACCGCCATAGGTCACGGGAATTTCAATAAAGCGCGAGTCCGGCTCCAGCGCCTCACTCTCTTCCCACCAGCGCTGCAGGCGTTCAATCGCATCCAGCGCCAGCGTTTTCGGGTCGCGCAGGGTAACCGTGATATTGTTCATTCCCGGAATAGCTTCCAGCACATTCGGGGCATCAACCAGACGCTGGGCCAGACGCCAGATGCGTTTCTGAGTCGCCAGCGTAATGGGAGGTTCCAGCTCAAGAACCACCGCACTTTCACCTAACAGATAACAACGCGCTCGCTGCACTTTCGTCCCTCTTTATTACGCTGGATTAGGAATATCGATAAAGGTTACGTCCAGATCGGTATTTTCATTCAGCCATTCGCTTAATGCGCGAATGCCGCCGCGTTCGGTCGCATGGTGACCAGCAGCATAAAAATGCAACCCCTGCTCGCGGGCTGAGTGAATGGTTTGCTCTGAAACTTCACCGGTGATAAAGGCATCGACACCAAACCGGGCTGCGCTATCAATGAAACTCTGACCGCCCCCTGTACACCAGGCGACGCGCTGAACTTTTTCCGGCCCGGTATCACCGCACCATAACGGTTTACGGCCTAAACGCGCTTCAATCCACGATGCCAGCTCCAGCCCCGGAACCGGCATGGAGAGTTCTCCCCATGGCACCAGCGGCTCGATTTCACCCATGACGGTGATCCCCAACAGCGCTGCCAGCTGCGCGTTATTACCCAGTTCCGGGTGAGCATCCAGCGGCAGGTGCCAGCCATACAGGTTGATATCATTTTCCAACAGCGTTTTCAGACGATGGCGCTTCATACCGCGAATAACCGGAGATTCGCCTTTCCAGAAATAACCGTGATGAACGATGACCGCATCCGCCTGCAGGCGTACCGCCTCGTCCAGTAACGCCTGACTTGCGGTCACGCCGGTCACGATTTTATGCACCGTCTCTTTGCCCTCAACCTGCAAACCATTCGGCGCATAGTCGCTAATGGCGGCGCTGTTCAGTTTGTCGTTGATCAGTTGTTCCAGTTCGGTGTTTTTCATCATCGTCCTCGTAGTCATAAATTCTGCCTGCCCAATCAGCAACACAGCTTAGGTTAAAATAGCGTCCCGGCTTGCGTTCGTCGATAGACATTTCACTGACACATCAAGAAACAATCACACCCGATTTGAACGCAATTTGCTTACCCCCACGCGATCTAATTCATGTATATTTATGCAATCAGACAGCATATTGCAAAAATAATCAGATCTGTATCAAAGTTAAAACTTTAAGGAAACACACTCGCGCAGCACGTTCAGCCTGTCGCGAGGCATTTACTTCGAGAAAAGAATGAATAAACAAGCATCTCAACCACGGGCGATTTATTACGTCGTTGCGCTACAAATTTGGGAATACTTCAGTTTTTACGGCATGCGTGCATTGCTGATCCTGTATCTCACTAACCAGCTTAAGTACGACGATAATCACGCATATGAACTGTTCAGCGCCTACTGCTCGCTGGTCTACGTCACGCCCATACTTGGGGGATACCTGGCCGATAAAGTGCTCGGCAATCGAATGGCGGTGATGATCGGCGCATTTTTAATGGCAGTGGGGCATCTGGTATTGGGCGCCAGCGAAATGGCCCCGGCGTTCCTTTATTTGTCGCTGGCGATTATTGTCTGTGGCTACGGTCTGTTTAAATCCAACATCAGTTGCCTGTTAGGCGAGTTGTATCAGCCTGAAGACCCTCGCCGTGACGGTGGATTCTCTCTGCTCTACGCTGCCGGTAATATTGGTTCAATCATCGCGCCCATTGCCTGCGGCTACGTGCAGGAAGAGTACAGTTGGGCGATGGGCTTTGCGCTGGCGGCGATTGGCATGCTGGCGGGGCTGGTGATTTTCGTATGCGGTAATCGCCATTTCGCCCATACCACCGGCGTCAACAAGGCCGTCTTGTGTGCGAAAAAATATATGCTGCCAAACTGGGCCTGGTTGTTAGTTCTGCTGGTTGCAGCACCGCTGCTGATTACCGTTCTGTTCTGGAAAGAGTGGTCCGTTTACGCACTGATCGTTGCTACTGTTATTGGTCTGGCGGTTCTGGCGAAGATTTACCGCCAGGCGCAGACCCAGAAACAGCGCAAAGAGCTGGGGCTTATCGTTACATTGACCTTCTTCAGTCTGTTGTTCTGGGCCTTTGCTCAACAGGGCGGCAGTTCGATTAGCCTGTATATCGACCGCTTCGTTAACCGAGATATTCTGGGATATTCCGTCCCTACCGCGATGTTCCAGTCGGTTAACGCCTTTGCCGTTATGCTGTGCGGTATCGTGCTGGCCTGGGTGGTCAAAGAAAGCGTTAGCGGTAATCGTACCGTACGTATCTGGGGTAAATTTGCCCTTGGCCTCGGTTTAATGAGCGCCGGATTCTGTATTCTGACCTTGAGCGCCCGCTGGTCTGCGGCTTACGGTCACTCTTCCATGCCGCTGATGGTATTGGGGCTGGCGGTCATGGGCTTTGCCGAGCTGTTTATCGATCCGGTGGCTATGTCTCAGATTACACGTATCGAGATCCCAGGAGTGACCGGCGTATTAACGGGTATTTACATGCTGCTTTCCGGGGCCATCGCCAACTACCTGGCCGGCGTTATCGCCGATCAAACCTCACAAGGTTCGTTTGACTCAGCGGGCGCTATCAACTATTCCATCAATGCATATATTGATGTCTTTAGCGAAATAACCTGGGGCGCGCTGGCCTGTGTGGTGCTGGTACTGCTGATTTGGCTGTACCAGTCGCTGAAGTTCAGAAATCGTTCGCTGGCGGTAGAGTCCTGAGTTTACAGGCCCGATGATGTAATAAGATTCGGGCCTGTTTTTCTGGAGATTATGCATGGTTTACAGCCAAATCCGCTTCTGAAACACCGGTCACCAGTTTTACCATTTCGCGTTCGATTCCCTGTTCCAACATGGTTTGTGCTATACGTAATGCCGCTTCTTGTTTTCCTTGTTGTAGTCCTTGTTGTAGACCTTGTTGTAGACCTTCCTGTAATCCATCTAACCGTAACCGCTCTGCAATAGTCATCAGCCTCTCCTTGTGTTGGGGGATCCGTTGTGCCATCTCTTGCATAAACTCATTAAAGCGAGATTCATCGCCAGATTGTAGAATGTAATTAAACATCGCTTGTAATTGCGTGTCATTAGCGCATCCAGTAAGTAGCAGCGTGGTCAGTTGCTCTACCAGCCCCATCAAATCCCGCCGACGGATATGTTTTTGCATTAATTCCAGCAGCGCCATTCGCCTGTGAGCCATGATCTCATCATCGGGTACCACCGTTATGTCGACCAACGGAAATGCGCTGGAATAAAGTTGTCTTGCCGCCACGGAGTCGGCAAAGGCATCCAGCCAGCACAACGAGTACGGATAGGGGCTTCGGCAGCCATGATAAAACAGCATCGGTATCACCAACGGCAGTTCCTTATGCCCTGCGTCCAAATGGCGCTGCATCGCCGCCATCGCATAACGCAACAGACGAAAAGCCATATGCGGCTCGGCTGAACTTTGATGCTCTAAAACCACATAGACATAACCGTCGCCGTCGCGTGTGTGCAAAGACCAGAGCACGTCGGAGTAGCGCGAACGTAAATCCGCTTCAATAAAGCTTTCTGACTCCAGCTTCAGCGAGTTCAAATCGCAAAGCGTCCGCAGTTCAACTGGCAGGTGAATGTCGAGAAAATCCCGCGCAGTTTCGGGATGATGTTAAAACGTTTTAAACACCGCATCGTGCGGTGTGGATGTCGTTGGCGTTGGCGTTGTCATTAATTTCCGTCATCTGAATGAAGATGACGGAAATTTACTGCTGAGGGAAAACTTATGCAGCAGGGTATTCACTGTACTGAGAGCACGCTTCAGCGCTAAAAGCTCCCGACTGCAACATGTTCATTCTGCTGGAAGGCATTACGCTGAAATCCACCATGCCTACTCTTTACGCGCCGCCTCATAGGCCGCCAGCGTCGCCAGTCTTGCCTGTTTATGATCGACAATCGGACGAGGATAGTTAAGCGTAACCTGCGCTTTTTCAGCCCACGTCCACGGATCATGAATGGCTTTACCCGGCACATCGCGCAGTTCCGGCAGCCACTGGCGGATAAACTCACCGTCGCGGTCAAATTTTTCGCCCTGAGTCGTGGGGTTAAAGATACGGAAATACGGTGCGGCGTCGGTCCCGGTTGAGGCCGCCCACTGCCAGCCGCCGTTATTGGCCGCCAGATCGCCATCGATCAGTTGCGACATAAAATATTGCTCGCCTTTACGCCAGTCGATCAGCAGATCTTTCACTAAAAAGCTGGCCGTAATCATGCGTAATCGATTATGCATCCAGCCCGTGGCGTTGAGCTGACGCATCGCCGCATCAACAATCGGGTATCCCGTGTTCCCTGTTTGCCAGGCATGCAAATGTGCCGGATTATTCTGCCATTGCACGCGATCGGTCCAACGGATAAACGGTTGATGCCGACACAGCGCCGGATGGTAAGTCATCAGATGACGATAAAATTCACGCCAGATAAGTTCGTTCAGCCAGACGCTGCCTTCCCCTCCTTCAAGCGCCTGCGGCTGCTCCGCGAGCAGTCGATTCAGGCACTGGCGCGGCGACAATCCCCCTGTCGCCAGGCTCGCGGATAATCGACTGGTACCGTCAACCGCGGGGAAATCACGCTGTTGCTCATATTCTCCCGCGGCCTGCTGGCAAAACTGGCGTAATTGCGCGATAGCCAGTTTTTCTTCTGCCACAAACCGCTGCGTATCAAAATCTTGCTGCGGATAGCTCAGCGTTATTGATGTTAACGGAGCGTCAAGAGCGCCGCTTTCTCTCACCTTCGGCGCACTAACGCATTCTGGAACACCCTCTTTAATCCGCTTCAGCCAGGCATTTTTAAACGGTGTAAAGACTTTATACATTTCGTGATTGCCGGTCATGACCGCCCCCGGAGGCAAGATCACGCTATCGTCAAACCCTTCACACACCACATGGGGTAGTACCTTCTCAACGGCGACATCACGCTGACGTTCGTTTATTTCGTATTGATAGTTATAAAACAATCGGCTGACGCTATGCTGTGCGCAGACGTTTTTGACGGTTTCCACGCTGGCCGCAAAATCTGCGACTTCATCAAACACAAGCGGGATGCCTTTTTCCGCCAGCGCCGCCTGCAACGCATTCAACTGCGCACTCACAAATGCCGCCTGACGTGGGGCCATTTCGTGCGCCTTCCACTGCTCAGGAGTAGAGATATATAGCGCGATGACCTGCGCAGTACGATCCCGACAAGCCGCCGCCAGCGCGAGGTTGTCATGCAGACGTAAATCACGTCGAAACCAGACCAGATGGGTGGTCATAATACTCCCGGATATAAATTAATCATTGCCACTCGTTATCTATTACACCGACAAGTGTAGACGTCGGCGCATAAAAAAAACCGCCACATTACTGTGAGCGGTTTTCTTGAGCAAGAACGATAACTTAGTAGAAATCGCAGGTGGCTTTTTCAGCCTGCTCCATCCACACCGGTTTATCACTGGTTTTAGACCAGACGCGGTGCAGGTAGCTGTAAAAACGAGCGCGGTCTTTCCAGAACAGCATGACCGGTAGCGCCAGCACGCCCGCCACTACGGCAAAGGTACGGCGCAAGAAAACAATGTGTGCTGGATATTCTTTATAAAAGTCCATAATCCTCTCCCATATATCTGTTCGGTGAATAGCACCGGAAAAATAAACTTGGTTAACTGATGAAAATAATACCGCCTTGTGTGTAATTTTGCTACTCATCCGACCACTTATTTTTATCTATTGATGCTCCGTTTAGCTTAAAACTGTAATTAAGTTACATAAAAGTTAAATTAATACTAACCATTAGTTAAATAATGGTTTTTGCCATTTTTATACTTTTTTTACACCCCACCCGCTGATTTTTGCGAAATCTTTGCAAGCAAAAACCTACGCTCTGGTTATCACATTTATGCCACTGGAGGTGCACTGTGAGTGCAGGCGTGATAACCGGCATTGTGCTGGTCTTTTTATTATTAGGTTACCTGGTCTATGCCCTGATCAATGCGGAGGCGTTCTGATGGCGGCCCAAGGATTTTTACTCATTGCCAGTTTCTTGCTGGTGCTATTTGTCATCGCCAGACCGTTGGGATTTGGGCTGGCTCGACTGATCAACAATACGCCCCTGCCGGGTCTGGTTGGCGCGGAGCATCTACTCTGGCGCGGTCTGGGCATCTCGCAGCAGGAGATGAACTGGCGGCAGTATCTGCTGGCTATCCTCGCTCTCAATGTGCTGGGGCTGCTGGTCCTGTTTTCGATGCTGATGGCGCAAAACCTGCTGCCGCTAAATCCCCAGCAACTACCAGGGCTTTCGTGGGATCTGGCGCTCAACACGGCGGTGAGTTTTGTCACTAATACCAACTGGCAATCCTATGCTGGCGAAACCACCTTAAGCTATTTCAGCCAGATGGCCGGGTTGACCGTGCAGAATTTCCTGTCTGCGGCGACCGGAATTGCGGTGATTTTTGCCCTGACCCGCGCTTTCACACGCCAGAGTATGAACACGCTGGGCAACGCCTGGGTCGATCTGGTTCGCATTACGCTGTGGATCCTCGTCCCTATTGCGTTGCTCATTGCCCTGTTCTTCATTCAGCAAGGTACGTTGCAAAACATATTGCCTTATCAGCCCATCACCACCCTTGAAGGGGTGAAACAGCTGCTGCCAATGGGGCCAGTCGCCTCACAGGAAGCGATTAAGATGCTCGGCACTAACGGAGGGGGATTCTTTAACGCTAACTCATCGCATCCGTTTGAAAACCCAACCGCACTGACCAATCTGGTACAGATGCTGGCTATTTTCTTAATTCCCACTGCGCTGTGTTTTGCCTTTGGTGATGTAGTGGGCGATCGTCGTCAGGGGCGGACCTTACTGTGGGCCATGTCATTGATTTTTGCGGTCTGCGTTGCCGTCGTGATGTGGGCCGAAGTTCAGGGCAACCCGCACCTGATGGCATTCGGTGCCGACAGCAATATCAACATGGAGGGCAAGGAGAGCCGCTTTGGCGTGCTGGCCACGAGTCTCTTTTCCGTCGTCACCACGGCAGCATCCTGCGGGGCTGTCGATGCGATGCATGACTCCTTTACCGCACTGGGCGGCATGGTACCTATGTGGCTGATGCAGATTGGTGAAGTGGTCTTCGGCGGTGTGGGTTCAGGTCTGTACGGCATGCTGCTGTTCGTGCTGCTGGCGGTATTTATCGCCGGGTTAATGATTGGCCGTACGCCGGAGTATCTCGGTAAGAAAATCGACGTGCGCGAAATGAAAATGACCGCGCTGGCGATTCTGGTCACCCCTACGCTGGTCCTGCTCGGTACAGCGATCGCCATGATGAGCGAAACCGGGCGCAGCGCCATGCTTAACCCAGGTCCTCACGGCTTTAGTGAAGTCCTGTATGCCGTGTCGTCTGCCTCGAACAACAACGGTAGCGCCTTTGCCGGATTAAGCGCCAATAGCCCGTTCTGGAACTGCCTGCTGGCCCTGTGCATGTTCTTCGGTCGCTTCGGCGTGATCATCCCCGTGATGGCTATTGCCGGGTCGCTGGTAAGTAAAAAGATCCAGCCAGCAAGCCCAGGCACGCTACCTACCCACGGCGCGCTGTTTGTCGGGTTGTTAATCGGTACGGTGTTACTGGTTGGCGCTCTCACCTTTGTTCCTGCCCTGGCGCTTGGCCCGGTCGCAGAATACCTGTCATTACACTGAGTGATGCGGAGCACATTACTATGAGTCGCAAGCAACTGGCGCTGTTCGAACCCTCTCTGGTCGCACAGGCGCTGATGGACGCCGTGAAAAAATTAAGCCCACATACCCAGTGGCGTAACCCGGTGATGTTTATCGTCTGGCTGGGCAGTTTGTTAACAACCCTGTTAACGGTGGCGATGGCAACAGGTCATATGCAGGGCAGCCCGTGGTTTACCGGCGCGATAAGTCTGTGGCTGTGGATTACCGTTCTGTTCGCCAACTTCGCTGAGGCGCTGGCGGAAGGTCGCAGTAAAGCTCAGGCTAATAGCCTAAAGGGAGTCAAAAAAACCGCCTTTGCCCGTAAACTTCGCGAACCCAAATACGGCGCGGCAATGGATCACGTTCCTGCCGATGATTTACGGAAAGGGGATATCGTGCTGGTGGAAGCTGGCGATATTATCCCGTGTGACGGCGAGGTCATTGAAGGTGGCGCATCAGTAGATGAAAGTGCCATTACCGGTGAATCCGCGCCTGTGATTCGTGAATCCGGTGGCGATTTCGCCTCCGTCACCGGCGGGACCCGCATCCTCTCCGACTGGCTGGTTATCGAATGCAGCGTAAACCCCGGTGAAACGTTCCTCGACCGGATGATCGCCATGGTTGAAGGCGCGCAGCGGCGTAAAACGCCCAATGAAATCGCCCTGACGATCCTGCTGATTGCCCTGACCATTATCTTTTTGCTGGCGACTGCCACGCTATGGCCGTTTTCCGCCTGGGGTGGTAGTGCGGTCAGCATCACGGTGCTGGTTGCCTTGCTTGTGTGTTTGATCCCTACAACGATAGGCGGACTGCTCTCAGCGATTGGCGTCGCCGGGATGAGCCGCATGCTGGGCGCGAATGTCATCGCTACCAGCGGACGTGCAGTAGAGGCGGCAGGTGACGTAGACGTACTGCTGCTGGATAAAACCGGCACCATTACGCTGGGTAACCGTCAGGCTTCGGATTTTCTGCCCGCCCACGGCGTGGACGAAAAAACGCTGGCCGACGCCGCACAGCTTTCATCGCTGGCCGATGAAACGCCGGAAGGCCGCAGCATCGTGATCCTGGCAAAACAGCGCTTTAATCTGCGTATTCGCGACGTGCAATCTCTGCACGCTACCTTTGTGCCGTTTACCGCCCAAAGCCGGATGAGCGGCATCAACATCGACAACCGAATGATCCGTAAAGGGTCGGTCGATGCCATTCGTCGGCACGTTGAAGCCAACGGCGGCCACTTTCCCGCCGATGTGGAGCAGAAGGTCGAAAGCGTCGCTCGCCTTGGCGCAACGCCGCTGGTGGTTGCCGAAGGCTCCCACGTACTGGGCGTGATTGCGCTGAAAGATATTGTGAAAGGCGGGATCAAAGAACGTTTTGCTCAACTGCGCAAAATGGGGATTAAAACGGTGATGATCACCGGCGATAACCGCCTGACCGCCGCCGCGATCGCCGCTGAGGCCGGAGTGGATGACTTCTTAGCTGAAGCCACGCCGGAAGCCAAGCTGGCGCTGATTCGTCAGTATCAAGCGGAAGGTCGTCTGGTGGCAATGACCGGCGACGGAACCAATGACGCACCTGCCCTGGCGCAGGCCGACGTTGCGGTCGCCATGAACTCTGGAACCCAGGCAGCGAAAGAAGCAGGTAACATGGTGGATCTCGACTCCAACCCCACCAAACTGATTGAAGTAGTGCACATTGGTAAACAAATGCTGATGACGCGCGGTTCGCTGACCACTTTCAGTATTGCCAACGACGTCGCGAAGTATTTCGCTATTATCCCGGCCGCCTTCGCCGCCACCTATCCGCAGCTCAATGCGCTGAACGTGATGGGACTGCATTCGCCAGACTCGGCGATCCTCAGCGCGGTTATCTTTAACGCGCTGGTTATCGTCTTTCTGATCCCACTGGCGCTAAAAGGCGTGAGCTACAAACCTTTGTCCGCATCCGCGATGTTGCGCCGCAATTTGTGGATCTATGGTTTGGGCGGTTTGGTTGTGCCGTTTATCGGTATCAAAGCGATTGATTTACTGCTGACCCTGCTGGGTCTGGTGTGAGGTTTCAGATGAGTGGATTACGTCCTGCATTATCAACATTGATTTTCCTGATGCTTATCACTGGCGGGGCTTACCCGTTGCTGACGACCGCGCTGGGGCAGTGGTGGTTTCCCCACCAGGCTAACGGTTCGCTTCTTAGCGAAGGTCAGGTTGTTCGCGGCTCTGAGCTCATCGGGCAACATTTTACCGCTGCCGGTTATTTTCAGGGGCGTCCGTCTGCCACAGCTGAAATGCCCTATAATCCAATGGCTTCAGGCGGCAGTAATCTGGCAGCCAGCAACCCGGAACTGGATAAACAGCTGCAAAGCCGGATTGCCGCACTGCGTGCCGCCAACCCGCAGGCCAATCCTGCCGTCCCGGTAGAGCTGGTAACGGCTTCTTCCAGCGGGCTGGATAACAACCTGACGCCAGCCGCGGTGGCCTGGCAAATTCCCCGCGTGGCGCAGGCTCGCAACCTCAGCGTTGAAGAGGTTACGCGGTTGGTTGCACAATATACGCACAAGCCGTTGGTCAGTTTTATCGGTCAGCCGGTGGTGAACCTGGTGGAACTTAATTTAGCGCTGGATAAGCACTGAGAAAAAGGACATGCATAACGAACCCTTACGCCCCGACCCCGATCGCCTGCTGGAGCAGACCACGGCCCCGCACCGGGGAAAACTGAAAATTTTCTTCGGCGCCTGTGCTGGCGTCGGCAAAACCTGGGCCATGCTGGCAGAGGCCCAGCGACTGCGGGCGCAAGGGTTAGATGTGCTGATTGGCGTGGTGGAAACCCATGGACGCAAAGAGACCGCCGCGCTGTTGGACGGCCTCAGCATCTTGCCGCTAAAGCGACAGGCGCGTCACGGCCGCCACATCAATGAGTTCGATCTCGACGCTGCGCTGGCCCGCCGTCCAGCGCTCATTTTGATGGATGAACTGGCGCACAGTAATGCGCAAGGCTCACGGCATCCTAAGCGCTGGCAGGACATTGAAGAGCTGCTGGAAGCCGGGATTGATGTCTTTACTACCGTTAACGTGCAGCATCTGGAAAGTCTCAATGACGTGGTCAGCGGCGTTACCGGCATTCAGGTTCGTGAAACCGTACCCGACCCTTTTTTCGATGCCGCCGACGATGTGGTGCTGGTCGATCTCCCCCCCGACGATTTGCGCCAGCGCCTGAACGAAGGCAAGGTTTATATCGCCGGTCAGGCAGAAAGAGCAATTGAGCATTTCTTTCGCAAAGGTAATCTGATCGCGCTACGTGAACTGGCCCTGCGCCGCACGGCTGATCGGGTAGACGATCAGATGCGCGCCTGGCGAGGACGTCCGGGAGAGGAGAAAGTCTGGCATACCCGCGACGCTATTTTACTGTGCATTGGGCACAATACCGGCAGCGAAAAACTGGTACGCGCCGCCGCACGTCTGGCGGCGCGTCTCGGCAGCGTCTGGCATGCGGTGTATGTCGAAACGCCAGCGCTGCACCGACTGCCCGAAAAACAACGCCGCGCAATTTTAAGCGCTCTGCGGCTGGCTCAGGAGTTAGGCGCAGAAACAGCCACCCTTTCCGACCCCGCCGAAGACAAAGCGGTCATCCACTATGCCCGTGAGCATAATCTGGGAAAAATTGTGCTCGGGCGTCCGACTACGCGTCGCTGGTGGCGTAGCGATTCCTTTGCCGACAAACTCGCTCATCGCGCACCGGATCTCGACCTGATGATTGTTGCGCTCGATGAGCCCCCTTCACGCCCTGTGCTGCAAACGGCAGATAGCCGCACCTTTAAGGATAAATGGCGGGTACAAATTCAGGGTTGTGTAGTTGCCGTTGCGCTGTGCGCCATCATTACGCTAATCGCCATGCAGTGGCTAATGGCCTTTGACGCCGCCAACCTGGTGATGATCTATTTATTGGGTGTGGTGGTTATCGCACTCTTTTACGGACGCTGGCCGTCAGTGCTGGCAACCTTTATTAACGTCGCCAGCTTCGATCTCTTCTTTATTGCCCCACGCGGGACGCTGGCCGTTTCAGACGTTCAGTACCTGCTCACCTTTGCCGTAATGCTAACGGTAGGGCTGGTTATTGGTAATCTGACCGCCGGGGTGCGTTATCAGGCGCGGGTTGCGCGTTATCGAGAACAGCGTACGCGTCATTTGTATGAGATGTCGAAAGCGCTGGCCGTCGGTCGGAGTCAGACGGATATCGCCGCCACCAGTGAACAGTTTATCGCTTCAACGTTTCAGGCCCGCAGCCAGGTTTTACTGCCCGGTGAGAACGGCAAGCTGGCCCCGCTCACCCATCAACAGGGCATGACGCCGTGGGATGACGCCATTGCCCAATGGAGCTTTGACAAAGGGCAACCGGCCGGTGCAGGCACCGACACGTTACCGGGCGTGCCGTATCAGATTTTACCGTTAAAAAGCGCCGATAAAACGCATGGGCTGCTGGTGGTCGAACCGGGAAATTTACGCCAGCTTATGATCCCCGAACAGCAACGCCTGCTGGAAACCTTCACTCTACTGGTAGCCAGTGCGCTGGAGCGCCTGACGCTGACCGCCAGCGAAGAGCAGGCGCGGTTTGCCAGCGAGCGCGAAAGCATTCGCAACGCCCTGCTCGCTGCTCTGTCCCACGATTTGCGCACGCCGTTGACGGTGTTGTTCGGTCAGGCGGAAATCTTAACGCTGGATCTGGCCAGCGAGGGATCGCCGCACGCGCGCCAGGCCAGTGAGATTCGCCAGCACGTTCTGAATACTACCCGACTGGTTAATAACCTGCTGGATATGGCGCGAATTCAGTCTGGCGGCTTTAATCTTAAGAAGGAGTGGTTAACGCTGGAAGAGGTGGTCGGCAGCGCCCTGCAGATGCTGGAGCCCGGTCTCTCTGCCCCGATAAATCTGTCGTTACCTGAACCGTTAACACTGATTCACGTCGATGGTCCGCTCTTTGAACGGGTGCTGATTAACCTGTTGGAAAACGCCGTCAAATACGCGGGGCCACAGGCGCAAATCGGTATTGATGCCAGCGTCGATGGCGCACATCTGCAACTGGACGTCTGGGATAATGGGCCGGGTATTCCGTCGGGTATGGAACAGCGCGTTTTTGACAAATTTTCCCGGGGAAATAAAGAGTCATCGGTGCCCGGCGTTGGGCTGGGGCTGGCAATTTGTCAGGCTATTGTGGACGTGCACGGCGGTACTATTTCGGTCCACAATCGCGCGCAGGGAGGAGCCTGTTTTCGTGTTACACTGCCCCAGGAAATCCCCCCTGAACTTGAAGATTTTCATGAGGATATGTGACGAACGTACTGATTGTTGAAGATGAACATGCCATTCGCCGCTTTCTGCGCACTGCGCTGGAAGCCGATGGCCTGCGTGTATATGAAGCGGAAACGCTGCAACGTGGTCTGTTGGAAGCCGCCACGCGAAAACCCGATCTCATCATTCTCGATCTCGGCCTGCCGGACGGCGACGGCATTGATTTTATTCGCGACCTGCGACAATGGAGCGCGATTCCGGTGATTGTGCTTTCAGCCCGCAGTGAGGAAAGCGATAAAATTGCTGCGCTGGATGCCGGTGCCGATGACTATCTCAGTAAACCCTTTGGTATTGGCGAGCTACAGGCGAGATTGCGCGTGGCATTGCGTCGCCACGCCAGCGGTGCGTCTCCCGAACCGGTGGTACATTTTTCCAACGTCAAAGTGGATATTGCCGCGCGCCTCGTTCACCGTGGTGACGAGGAAATTCATTTGACGCCGATTGAGTTTCGTCTGTTAGCGGTTCTGCTAAATAATGCCGGGAAGGTACTGACGCAACGCCAGTTGTTAAATCAGGTTTGGGGACCAAACGCCGTCGAACACAGTCATTATCTACGTATTTATATGGGACACCTGCGCCAGAAGCTGGAACAGGACCCGGCCCGTCCGCGTCATTTTCTGACCGAAACCGGAATTGGCTATCGGTTTATGCCGTGAATTCTTATTCATTTTTTCTGATTAATTAATAAATATATTTTTCATTACTCACTCCACTGCATAATACTTATTATGCAGCCAGTAGAATATTGTAAAAAAATAATAAAATACAAATAAATAACATATAAACAACAAAACAGCATCTTGTCCCGCACTATGCATAAATGGCGACTAAATATTTTATAAACGATCGTTTTTTATTGATCTTCTTCACAGTTCATAGCCATTTCCTGGATAAAATACCCGCACCTTCCACTTATCCAGTAAAGGTAACTAAAATGGAAAATAATAGCCGTACAATGCCACATATAAGGCGAACAACGCATATTATGATGTTTGCCCACCGCAACAGTTTCGACTTTCATTTCTTTAATGCCCGTTAGTCTTCCGACTAAGGGCACTCAAGTATACAGGTCTTCCTGACTCTCTGTATCGCAGGCTAACGCCTGTATCCGCAGTGCTCTCCCTGCATAACCCTGTATTACCTGTGACCGGACCGGTTAGGGTTTATTGCATCTTCAAAAAAGCAATTTACTGATTTATTTATCAGCGGTATGACTTTGCTTTTTTTTCCGGAGTTATCAATTTCTCATTTGAGAAATTGAGGACCTGCTATTACCTAAAAATAAAGAGATGAAAATGTCAGAATTAAAAATTGCCGTAAGCCGTTCCTGTCCTGATTGTTTTTCTACGCAGCGTTCTTGCGTAAATATCGATGAAAGTAATTTTATTGATGTTGCTGCTATCGTGTTATCCATCAATGATATTGAACGAGGAAAACTCGATGAAATTGACGCCACCGGCTATGGGATTCCTGTTTTTATCGCCACCGAAAATGAAGAACGTGTTCCATCTGAACATCTGCCGCGCATCTCAGGTGTATTCGAATGTAATGAAGCCCGTACCGCCTTTTATGGCCGGCAGTTAGAAACCGCCGCCAGCCATTATGAAACGCAGTTACGTCCGCCGTTCTTCCGTGCGCTTGTCGACTATGTCAATCAGGGCAACAGCGCCTTTGATTGTCCTGGTCATCAGGGAGGCGAGTTTTTCCGTCGCCATCCTGCGGGTAATCAGTTTGTCGAATATTTCGGCGAAACACTTTTCCGCTCCGATTTGTGTAATGCCGATGTCGCAATGGGTGATCTGCTGATTCACGAAGGCGCTCCCTGCATCGCACAACAGCACGCAGCTAAAGTTTTCAACGCGGATAAGACCTACTTTGTACTGAACGGGACCTCCTCATCGAACAAAGTGGTGCTTAACGCATTGCTCACCCCAGGCGATCTGGTGTTATTCGACCGCAACAACCACAAGTCAAACCACCACGGCGCGTTATTGCAGGCCGGGGCAACGCCGGTATATCTGGAAACCGCGCGTAACCCGTACGGCTTTATCGGCGGGATCGACGCGCACTGCTTTGAAGAAGGCTATCTACGTGAACAGGTGAGTGAAGTTGCGCCACAACGTTCGAAAGATGAGCGTCCATTCCGTCTGGCCGTGATTCAGTTAGGTACCTACGACGGCACAATCTATAACGCCCGTCAGGTGGTGGATAAGATCGGTCATCTGTGCGACTACATCCTGTTTGACTCCGCGTGGGTTGGCTATGAGCAGTTTATTCCGATGATGGCCGATTGCTCTCCGCTGTTGCTGGATCTTAACGAAAATGACCCCGGCATTCTGGTCACCCAGTCAGTGCACAAACAACAGGCAGGCTTCTCTCAGACTTCGCAGATCCACAAAAAAGACAGCCATATTAAAGGCCAGTCTCGCTACGTGCCTCATAAACGAATGAATAACGCGTTCATGATGCACGCCTCCACCAGCCCGTTCTATCCGCTCTTTGCCGCACTGGACATCAACGCCAAAATGCATGAAGGCGTCAGCGGGCGCAACATGTGGATGGACTGCGTCGTCAACGGAATTGATACTCGTAAGTTGATCCTGGAAAACTGCCACCATATCCGCCCGTTCGTGCCGGAGATAGTAGAGGGTAAACCGTGGCAGGCTTATCCCACCGCTGAAATCGCCAGCGACCTGCGTTTCTTCCATTTTGTTCCCTGTGAACACTGGCATGCCTTTGAAGGGTATGCCGAACACCAGTACTTTGTGGATCCATGCAAATTGCTGCTCACCACTCCGGGTATTAATGCGCGTAACGGCGAATACGATACCTTCGGCGTTCCGGCTACCATTCTGGCTAACTTCCTGCGCGAAAATGGTGTGGTGCCCGAAAAATGCGACCTCAACTCCATCCTGTTCCTGCTGACCCCCGCAGAAGATATGGCGAAGTTGCAGCAGCTTGTCGCCCTGCTGGTACGTTTCGAAAAACTGCTGGAAGCCGATGCCCCGCTAGCCGAGGTTCTGCCCTCGATCTACAAGCAGCACGAAGCCCGTTACGCCGGTTACACCCTGCGCCAACTGTGCCAGGAGATGCACGATTTGTATGCGCGTCACAACGTGAAGCAGCTCCAGAAAGAGATGTTCCGTAAGGCACATTTCCCGCGCGTCAGCATGAATCCGCAGGATGCCAATTATGCATATCTGCGTGGTGAAGTTGAACTGGTGCGTCTGCCGGACGCTGAAGGTCGCATCGCGGCAGAAGGCGCGCTGCCTTATCCTCCGGGCGTGCTGTGTGTGGTTCCGGGTGAAATCTGGGGCGGTTCAGTATTACGTTACTTCAGCGCACTGGAAGAAGGAATCAATTTACTACCGGGCTTTGCGCCTGAACTCCAGGGTGTCTACATCGAAGAACACGACGGTCGTAAACAAGTGTGGTGCTACGTGATTAAGCAACAAAGCGCGCAACCCGCTCTGTTGAAAGGGGAAATGTTATGAGCAAAGCCAAATCCAACAAAATGGGCGTCGTCCAGCTCACTATCCTGACCATGGTTAATATGATGGGATCTGGAATCATCATGTTGCCCACCAAGCTTGCGGAAGTCGGTACTATCTCGATCATCTCGTGGCTGGTGACTGCTGTCGGTTCAATGGCGCTGGCCTGGGCCTTCGCAAAATGCGGTATGTTCAGCCGTAAATCCGGTGGTATGGGGGGTTACGCTGAATACGCCTTTGGCAAATCCGGTAACTTTATGGCGAACTACACTTATGGCGTTTCGCTGTTAATCGCCAACGTGGCTATCGCCATCTCCGCCGTTGGCTACGGTACCGAGCTGTTTGGCGCCACACTGACACCGGTGCAGATTGGCCTGGCAACCATTGGTGTACTGTGGATCTGTACCGTGGCTAACTTTGGCGGGGCGCGCATTACCGGGCAGATCAGCAGCATCACCGTTTGGGGCGTCATTATTCCGGTTGTCGGTCTGTGTATCATCGGCTGGTTCTGGTTCAGTCCGACGCTGTACGCTAACTCCTGGAATCCACACCACGTCCCGTTCTTCACGGCTGTCGGTTCTTCCATTGCGATGACCTTGTGGGCTTTTCTGGGTCTGGAATCGGCCTGCGCCAACGCTGAAGTGGTAGACAACCCGGAACGCAACGTGCCCATCGCCGTATTGGGCGGTACGCTGGGCGCGGCGGTGATTTACATCATCTCCACCAACGTGATAGCCGGGATTGTGCCGAATATGGATCTGGCTAACTCTACAGCACCGTTCGGTTTAGCCTTCGCACAAATGTTCACCCCGGAAGTCGGTAAGGTGATCATGGCGCTGATGGTGATGTCCTGCTGCGGTTCACTGCTGGGCTGGCAGTTCACTATCGCTCAGGTATTCAAATCGTCGGCTGATGGGGGTTACTTCCCTAAAATCTTCTCCCGCGTGACCAAAGTAGACGCGCCGGTTCAGGGGATGCTGGCAATCGTGATCATCCAGAGTGGTTTATCACTGATGACTATCAGCCCGTCACTGAACAGTCAGTTCAACGTGCTGGTCAACCTGGCGGTGGTGACGAACATCATTCCGTATATTCTGTCGATGGCCGCGCTGGTAATTATTCAAAAAATGGCGAATGTTCCGTCGTCAAAAGCGAAACCGGCGAACTTCGTGGCGTTTGTTGGCGCATTGTACAGCTTCTATGCGCTCTACTCCTCTGGCGAAGAAGCAATGCTTTATGGTTCTATCGTGACCTTCCTCGGCTGGACGCTGTATGGCCTGGTATCACCGCGTTTTGAACTGAAAAATAAGCATAGTTAAATCCTGGCATAAAAAAGCCCGGTAGCGCTAACGCTTACCGGGCCTACAAAACGCGTCAGTACAAACAATACTTACGCGTTTTTCAGCACTTCGCTGACAATCTCAACGGCTTCTTTTTCGATCTGCTTGCGATGTTCTTCACCAAGGAAGCTCTCGCAGTAGATTTTATAGGCGTCTTCAGTACCTGACGGACGCGCAGCAAACCAGCCGTTGTCAGTCATCACCTTCAGACCGCCGATAGAAGCACCGTTACCCGGTGCCGCCGTCAGACGTGCCGTGATCGGGTCCCCCGCCAGCGTGCTGGCACTCACCATTTCCGGAGACAGCTTAGACAGCGCCGCTTTCTGCGCGGAGGTCGCGCTTGCCTGCAGGCGGTTGTAGCTTGGCGCGCCGAAGCGGGCTGCCAGTTCGTTGTAGTGCTCTTGCGGATTCTTACCGGTCACTGCGGTAATTTCTGCCGCCAGCAGACACATGATGATGCCGTCTTTGTCGGTCGACCACGGTGTACCGTCAAAGCGCAGGAAAGAAGCGCCCGCGCTCTCTTCACCACCAAAGCCAAAGCTGCCGTCAAACAGACCGTCAACGAACCATTTAAAGCCAACCGGAACTTCGACCAGTTTACGCCCTAAATCATTCACTACGCGGTCAATCATCGCCGAAGAGACCAGCGTCTTACCGACGGCAACGTCTTTGCCCCACTGCGGACGATGCTGGAACAGGTAGTTGATCGCCACCGCCAGGTAGTGGTTCGGATTCATCAGACCCGCCGGGGTGACGATACCGTGACGGTCATAGTCCGGATCGTTGGCAAAGGCCAGATCGAACTTGTCACGCAGCGCCAACAGTCCCGCCATCGCGCACTCGGAGGAGCAGTCCATACGGATTGCGCCATCTTTGTCGAGATGCATAAAGCGGAAAGT
Source organism: Citrobacter sp. S46_ASV_140 (assembly GCF_018919545.1). NCBI lineage: Bacteria > Pseudomonadati > Pseudomonadota > Gammaproteobacteria > Enterobacterales > Enterobacteriaceae > Citrobacter > Citrobacter sp. S46_ASV_140. Next base: position 27,104 of record NZ_JAHLRC010000012.1, on the reverse strand, counting down.
CTGATCAACGTGATCGTTAACGATAGTCAGGTTCAGGTTGTAGTGCTTGGCAATACGCTTCCAGTATTCGATACCGGAACCGCCAAGCGGATCGACACCCAGCGTCAGGCCCGCTTTCTGGATCGCCGCCATGTCGACGATGTCGGCCAGTCCTTCAACAAACGGCTGAACCAGGTCCTGCTCCTTTACATGACCAGATGCCAGCGCAGCGTCCAGCGACATACGCTTCACGCCTTGCAGACCATCAGCCAGCAGAGCGTTAGCCCTGTCTTCCACCACTTTGGTGACGTTAGTATCTGCCGGACCACCGTTTGGCGGGTTGTATTTAATACCACCATCTTCCGGCGGGTTGTGGGATGGCGTGATCACAATGCCGTCAGCCAGCGGGCCGCCTTTTTTGTTGTGGACCAGGATAGCATTCGACACGGCAGGGGTTGGCGTAAAGCCGTTATTTTCCTGCACGATGACGTCCACGCCGTTCGCTGCCAGCACTTCCAGGACAGAGATAAAAGCCGGTTCAGACAGCGCGTGGGTATCCTTGCCCACGTAGCACGGGCCAGTGATCCCGTTTTTCGCACGTTCTTCAGCAATCGCCTGAGCGATTGCCAGAATATGCGGCTCGTTAAAACTATGACGACCTGCACTGCCGCGATGTCCGGACGTACCGAACTTGACGGCGTGCTCAGCGTTCCCTGCCGTTGGTTTCAGTACATAGTACTGTGCCGTCAGTTGGGCGACGTTAATCAAATCACTCTGTTGCGCAGGTTGACCTGCACGGTTGTGGATTGCCATTGCCTGGTCCTTCTAATGCAAGGATTAAATTGTTCCGCAAACCTTTTCAATCAATTCCGCAGGGAATTGCATTGACTGCATGATGTGCTCAACCATGCTGCATTTACGGCCGGTATTGGTATTGGTGATCACCCAGTACGGCGTGCCTGGCACGTGTTTCGGTTTGGTTTGATTACCATTTTTCAGCAGCGTCTGTTCATCTGCTGCAAAATAAACGCGCGTACGCCCATGCAACGATTCCGTTGCTTCGGCGAACGCGTTTTGATCCAGTGAATAGAGTGTAGACAGCACCAGCATAAAGCGATTTACTGCTTTCTTCTGCTCCGCATATTCGTCGGACAGCAGCAGTTCACGCATCGCGCGCACTTTATCTTTTACGAGGTTAACCGGCTTCGCTTCCACGACAGCTTGCACAGCGCGGACTTCTTTTACTACCGGAGTGACAGGCTGTGATGCGGCGGAAAACTTCAACATACGCCGTAAAATGTCGGATGCGCTCTCGCCGATATGCTTGGTGTGGCTGGCAATATAGCTATAGAGTTCATCATCAACTTCAATCGTTTTCATCTTAATCCAGTGCAGTGTTTAGCTGAATACAAGTTGTTGGGGTCAACACGCGTAGTGTAAAGGCAAATCCCAACAGCGGATAGCGTCAAGCCTGGTGGCTGGCAAAACTCAGAGTAACCGTAGTTGTTGCAGCCATGTGGCAGAATGGTCAACATGATACCCTAACCCGTGAGTGTGAAAAAAAGAACTTTGCCATGAAATTGAATATCCGAGCGCAATCTGCGCAAAACCTGCACAATAATTCTCCCATCGTCCTGGTGCACGGCCTGTTTGGCAGTCTGGATAACCTGGGGATCCTGGCGCGCGATCTGGTGGCCGATCACGATATCATCCAGGTTGATATGCGAAATCATGGCCTCTCCCCGCGTTCACCTGAGATGAATTATCCGGCCATGGCGCAAGACCTGCTGGATACGCTGGACGATCAACAGATCGAAAAAGCGATCTTTATTGGTCACTCGATGGGGGGCAAAGCCGTCATGGCGTTAACCGCGTTGGCCCCGGAACGTGTCGAACGGTTGGTAGCCATCGACATTGCTCCCGTTGACTATCATGTTCGCCGTCACGATGAGATTTTTGCTGCCATTAACGCAGTAACTGACGCGCAGTCCTCTTCGCGTCAGCAGGCGGCGAGCGTCATGCGCCAGCATCTGCAAGAGGAAGGCGTGATCCAGTTTCTGCTCAAATCCTTCGTGGACGGCGAATGGCGCTTTAATGTTCCCGTGCTGTGGGAGCAATATCCTCATATTGTCGGCTGGGAGACCATCCCGGCGTGGGAACACCCGGCGCTGTTTATCCCCGGTGGCAACTCACCTTATGTAACCGAAGCGTATCGCGAACAACTGCTGGCGCAATTCCCGCAGGCTCGGGCGCACGTTATTGCAGGCGCGGGCCATTGGGTGCATGCGGAAAAACCGGAGGCGGTACTGCGCGCCATCCGTCGTTATCTGAGCGAACAGGCTAACTGATTAAAAACTCAGCGTCTGCGCGTGATTACGCGCGTGGGCGTTGGCGTGTCTCCCCTGCTGATGTATTATGGCGGGCTATCCATCCGGGCAGACGCCTGGCTGATTGTTTCCCCGAAGTCACCAAGATCATGGCCAAAGAACAAACGGACCGTACGACATTAGATCTGTTCGCGCAGGAGCGTCGCCCGGGACGACCCAAAACTAATCCGCTCTCGCGTGATGAACAGTTACGTATTAACAAACGTAATCAGCTTAAACGCGATAAAGTTCGCGGGCTTAAGCGTGTCGAACTGAAACTGAACGCTGATGCTGTTGACGCTCTGAACGAGCTGGCCGAGGCGCGCAACATGAGTCGCAGTGAACTCATCGAAGAGATGCTGATGAACCAACTCAGCGCATTGCGCGGTCAGGCTTAGTCTGAATTTCTGCTCTAAATCATAAATCGTGTAGCACAGAGTGCAGTCCTGCGTGTTTGCTGTTTCCGCATGCCTGACTGTTCTGCTATGATTGCCCTTATCCGTGGGCAATGCGCCACCACCATTTCAATAAGTTTCAAGAGGTTATTTTACTCATGGCAATCACTGGCATCTTTTTCGGCAGCGACACCGGTAACACCGAAAACATCGCAAAAATGATTCAAAAACAGCTTGGTAAAGACGTTGCCGATGTACATGACATTGCAAAAAGCAGCAAAGAAGACCTCGAAGGGTATGACATTTTGCTGCTCGGCATTCCAACCTGGTACTACGGTGAAGCGCAGTGTGACTGGGACGATTTCTTCCCTACCCTCGAAGACATTGATTTTAACGGCAAGCTGGTTGCATTGTTCGGCTGCGGCGACCAGGAAGATTACGCAGAATATTTCTGCGATGCGTTGGGTACAATTCGCGACATCATCGAACCACGCGGCGCAACCATCGTTGGTCACTGGCCAACGGCGGGTTATCACTTTGAAGCGTCCAAAGGCCTGGCTGACGACGACCACTTTGTGGGTCTGGCCATTGATGAAGATCGCCAGCCTGAATTGACCGCCGAACGCGTAGAAAAATGGGTTAAGCAGATCTCTGAGGAGCTGCACCTCGACGAAATCATCAATGCCTGATTTTGTGTGGCGCAGATTTCCATCTGCGCCACATCAATAGATAAAACCAATCAAAATAATTGCTACAAATTTGTAACTTTTTCGTCTGACCCTGTACAATGGCCGGATGCCAATCGGGTATTGCACAGTGTGTTTGTCGGCGATACCACGTTTTGATTAACAATATATGCCAGAGACTTGCAGTTTTCATTTAGCCATGGCAGTTCTATAATGAATCGCATTATCTCAAGTGCAATTTCTGTCACTTCTGTTAATGAAGTGAATCGTTTAGCTACAGGACAGATTCCGCATGACTGACAACAATACCGCATTAAAGAAGGCTGGCCTGAAAGTAACGCTTCCTCGTTTAAAAATTCTGGAAGTTCTTCAGGAACCGGATAACCATCACGTCAGTGCGGAAGACTTATACAAACGTCTGATCGATATGGGTGAAGAAATTGGTCTGGCGACCGTGTATCGCGTGCTGAACCAGTTTGATGATGCCGGTATCGTGACCCGCCATAATTTTGAAGGTGGTAAATCCGTCTTCGAACTGACTCAACAGCATCATCACGATCACCTCATCTGCCTCGACTGCGGCAAAGTGGTCGAGTTCAGCGATGATTCCATCGAGGCCCGCCAGCGTGAGATTGCGGCTAAACATGGTATTCGTTTAACCAACCATAGCCTCTATCTTTACGGTCACTGCGCCGAAGGCGATTGCCGCGAAGATGAGCATGCTCACGACGGTAAATAATGTGATGCTTTCTGAAAAGCCAACCATTCGGTTGGCTTTTTTTATGGGCATTATCACCCCTTTTCCCCTTCCCTCCACTCCTGTGTTGCTTTAATGTAAAATCTATAGTCCCTTCCCGGAGAGTCGAAATGGAACTTCGCCAGCTACGCTATTTTGTTCGCATTGTAGAAACCGGCAGCATGGGTAGCGCGGCGCTCGATCTCAATATTGGGGTTTCGGCACTCAGCCAGCAAATGTCCCGCCTGGAAAACGAACTCGCTATTCGCCTGCTGCAGCGCACCTCGCGTGGCGTTACGCCCACCAGCGCCGGACTGGCTTTTTACTCCCAGGCGCAGCTGGCGCTCCGCCACGCAGACGATGCAATCCTCGCCGCGCGAGAGTCCCGGCTTTCCGGGCACGTCAGCGTCGGTATGGCCCCCAGTACCGCTTCCGTTCTCGGCATGCCTTTTATTAACGCCATGCGGGAAAGCTATAGTGATGTCCGCCTGCATGTGGTGGAAAGCCTCTCTGGCAACCTGGAACGGATGATTAATACCCGCCAGATTGATCTGGCCGTGGTATTTCAAAAAGAAAAGCTCCTGCGCTGGAGCGCCAGACCGATTCTCGAAGAGCGCCTGTTTTTGATTGGGACTCATGCCTTACTGGCCGATATTGCCGATGAAAATATTGCGCCAGCCCAGTTGGCAAGTATCCCATTGATAATGCCCAGCCCAGGCCACGGTCTGCGCGGCAGGCTGGAAGCAATTTGTCAGGAACACGCACTGCGCATTGAGATCTCCACAGAAATTGATGGTCTGGCGCTGCTAATGCGCGCCGTTCGCAGTGGAATCGGCGCTACTCTCCAGCCCGGCGCGGCGATTTCCCATCTCGATAAAGAGACGCTAAGAGTGATCGGCGTCCATAATCCAATACTGAGTCGCCCCAACTTTCTGGTCAGCCTTTCTGATGATGAGCTCACCCCCGCGGGCCTCGCCGCCCGCGTGGTGCTAACGAAAGTGATGCATCAACTGGTGGAAGCAGGAAGCTGGCCAGGCGCCATCCTTTACAATAACTAAAGCCCTCTTTAGCACTTCGTCATAGCGCCCGCACAAGCTGTACGTATACATTTCAATTACAAATTTAACAATTAGTTAAATGGTAATGGAGTATACGATGGTTGATGTTCTGGTGATTGGCGGTGGCAATGCCGCGTTATGTGCTGCCCTAACCGCCCGGGAGCAAGGAGCTTCGGTACTCCTGCTCGAAGCGGCTCCACGGGAATGGCGCGGGGGAAATTCTCAACACACACGTAATCTGCGCTGTATGCATGACGCGCCGCAGGATGTGCTGGTGGAAAGCTATCCTGAAGAGGAGTTCTGGCAGGATTTGCGGCGCGTCACCGAGGGAAATACTAACGAAGCCCTGGCGCGTCTGGTGATCCGCACCTCTTCACAATGCCGCGACTGGATGCGCCAACACGGCGTTAATTTTCAACCTCCTCTCTCCGGTGCTTTACACGTAGCGCGAACCAACGCCTTTTTTATGGGGGGCGGGAAAGCCCTCGTGAATGCCTATTATCGCAGCGCAGAAAAGTTAGGCGTGCAAATCCGCTATAACACACCAGTGCAGGCGCTTGAACTGCATAATGGTGAGTTTGTGGCAGCGCTGGCAGGCGAAGAGCGCATAACCGCTAAGTCCTGCGTGCTTGCCGCTGGCGGATTTGAGTCAAACCGCGAATGGCTGCGCGAAGCCTGGGGAGAGAACGCCCGCGGCGAGTGGCCTGCGGATAACTTCCTGATTCGCGGCACACGCTTTAATCAGGGCGTACTGCTTAAATTTATGATGGATGCCGGGGCGGACATCATCGGCGAACCCTCCCAGTCACACTGCGTCGCCATTGATGCCAGAGCGCCATTATATGACGGCGGAATTTGCACCCGCGTGGACTGCGTTTCACTCGGCATAGTAGTCAACCGTGACGCAGAACGTTTTTATGATGAAGGCGAAGATTTCTGGCCCAAACGCTACGCCATTTGGGGACGCCTGGTCGCCCAACAGCCAGGACAGATTGGCTATTCCATTATCGACAGTAAAGCCATCGGCCACTTTATGCCACCGGTATTCCCCGGCGCACAGGCGAATACGCTGGCGGAGTTGGCGCATCAGTTGGGGCTGGATACCGAACGCTTTACCCACACCGTGACGGCGTACAACAACGCCTGCCAGCCAGGTCAGTTCGACCATACCATCCTGGACAACTGCGCGACGAAGAAGTTATCCCCCGCGAAAACACACTGGGCGCGACCGCTGGACCAGCCACCTTACTACGGCTATGCCCTGCGGCCAGGGATCACCTTCACCTATCTTGGGTTAAAAGTGAACGAACGCGCTGCCGTGCACTTTGCCGGGCAGCCAAGCCGCAACCTGTTCGTCGCCGGAGAGATGATGGCGGGCAACGTGTTGGGCAAGGGTTACACCGCTGGCGTGGGCATGTCGATCGGGACAACCTTTGGCCGCATTGCCGGAAAAGAAGCCGCGCTGGCAGCACGTAAGGAGGCACGTCATGAAGCAGCTTGAGAAACTGATCATCGAAGCACAAATTATCACCGAGCCGGAAGCAGAAGTTGAACGTGTGATGCAGGTCTGTAACGCCTGCCGCTATTGTGAAGGTTTTTGCGCCGTGTTCCCGGCAATGACTCAGCGCCTGGAATTCGGTAAAGCGGATATCAATTATCTGGCTAACTTGTGCCATAACTGCGGCGCCTGCCTGCACGCGTGTCAGTATGCCCCACCTCATGAATTTGCCATTAACGTACCGAAGGCGATGGCGGAAGTGCGGCTCGAAACCTATCAGCACTACGCGCAACCCGCCGCCTTTGGCGCGCTTTATCGTCGCGCAGGCATCACTGTGACGCTGGCGCTGGTTTTCGGTCTGATCCTGTTTTTACTCCTCGCCATGAGTTTAAAGGGCTCGTTATTCCATCCTCCGCTGGCCGGGGATTTTTATCAGATTTTCCCGCATAACCTGCTCGCATGGATGTTTGGTTCGGTATTTATTCTGGCGATAGGTCTGCTGATGGCGGGTGTTCTCCGCTTCTGGCGCGAAATCTCTCCGGGTGTACCGCGTTCCGCTGAAATTGCTGAAGCCTCGCACAATGCGCTGACGCTGAAGTATCTCGATGGTGGGCATGGCAAAGGTTGTAACGAAGCAGATGATGCCTTCACCCTGATGCGCCGCCGTTTCCATCACTTCACCTTCTACGGTTTTATGCTCTGCTTTGCCGCCACCGTGGTGGCAACGGGCTATCACTACTTTGCAGGTATAGAAGCGCCCTATCCGTTCTTCAGCGTTCCGGTAATGTTGGGCACGTTGGGCGGCATTGGCCTGACTGTCGGCCCGGCTGGCTTGCTATGGCTCAATTTTAAGCGCTCACCGCTGCATGGCGACGCTCGGCAAAAACCGATGGATCGCGGTTTTATTTTGCTGCTGCTCCTGACCAGTCTGACCGGTTTAGCGCTGCTGGCGGGAAGAGACACGTCCTGGATGGCTATTTTGCTCGCCATTCACCTCGGCGTGGTCATGGCGCTCTTTCTGACCATTCCTTATGGAAAATTTGCCCACGGATTTTACCGCTGCGCAGCCTTACTCAAGTGGGCGATTGAGAAACGGCGCGGCAAACAGGCGGGGGTCGCAGGCGACTAACCCGCAAACTCTTACCTCTATAAATATTATGATAAGACAGTGGAGCAAACCCAATGACACAACAACCATCGCGCACCGGAACTTTCGGCGCAATACTGCGGGTAACCAGCGGTAATTTCCTCGAACAGTTTGACTTTTTTCTGTTCGGTTTTTACGCCACCTATATCGCAAAGACCTTCTTTCCTGCAGAGAGTGAATTTGCCGGGCTAATGTTAACTTTCGCCGTGTTTGGTTCAGGTTTCTTAATGCGGCCTGTTGGCGCAATTGTGCTGGGTGCTTACATCGACAGAATTGGTCGCCGTAAAGGACTGATGGTGACGCTGGCGATTATGGGCTGCGGTACCCTGCTGATTGCCCTGGTACCCGGTTATCACAGTATTGGTCTGCTGGCCCCTGTCCTGGTATTACTCGGCCGATTATTACAGGGCTTTTCTGCAGGGGTGGAACTGGGCGGCGTCTCGGTTTATCTTTCTGAAATCGCCACCCCTGGCAATAAAGGCTTCTACACCAGCTGGCAGTCCGCCAGTCAACAGGTCGCCATTGTGGTGGCAGCTCTGATTGGTTACGGCCTGAACGCCACCCTGGGACACGATGAGATTTCTGAATGGGGCTGGCGTATTCCATTCTTTATTGGTTGCATGATTATTCCTTTGATCTTCGTGCTCCGCCGCTCGCTTCAGGAAACAGACGCCTTTTTACAACGTACGCACCGTCCCGACACCAGGGAAATTTTTACTACCATCATCAAAAACTGGCGTCTCATCGCTGCGGGTACGCTGCTGGTGGCGATGACCACAACGACGTTCTACTTTATTACCGTCTACACACCGACCTACGGTAGGGCTGTACTTCACCTGAGCGCTCGCGACAGCCTGATCGTCACCATGCTGGTCGGTATTTCTAATTTTATCTGGCTGCCGATTGGCGGGGCGATTTCTGACCGAATTGGTCGTCGTCCGGTGTTGATGGGGATTACCATCCTTGCACTGATCACCACCTGGCCGGTTATGCACTGGCTCACCGCCGCGCCAGATTTCACGCGCATGACGCTGGTTCTGCTTTGGTTCTCGTTCTTTTTTGGTATGTACAACGGGGCAATGGTCGCCGCACTCACTGAGGTGATGCCTGTCTATGTGCGTACGGTGGGTTTTTCACTGGCATTCAGTCTTGCCACGGCGATTTTTGGCGGCCTTACGCCAGTCATCTCCACAGCGCTGGTACAGCTAACCGGGGATAAAAGCTCACCGGGGTGGTGGCTGATGTGTGCGGCACTTTGCGGGCTCGCCGCCACGGCAATGCTGTTTGTCCGGCTGAGTCGTAATTATCAACCGGTGGAATATAAACCCTGAAATGCAAACGGGCGGAAAACTCTCCGCCCGTTGTCTGTTTCATTTTTCGATTTACTGCGCAGTATTCTTGCTACGAATTTCCTGCCAGACCTTGTCGCAATCAGCATTAACGGACTGACCATTACCTGTGCGCGTAGCCTGGATGCATTGCTGATAATCCAGTACGCGTACGCTTTCTTCATTGGCAAACTGCTGATGCTGCTTTTCTTTCTTCAGCACATTCAACACGCTTTGGCAGGCTTCGATTTTCTCCGGCGATCCTTGCGCGGTAGTAATGCACGCGCTGTAGGCTTCTTTCAGACGGCTGTCTTCTTTTGGTGCCGGGGATTGCGCGCAAGCCACCAGCCCGGATGCCATAACAGCGATGAGTATCAGTTTTTTCATAGCACTTTCCTCAACGATGCGGCAGGCGCCCGGCCTGCCGCTGTTGGCATTAGAAGATGGTGAACGGAGCAATAACGATGAATTTCACGTCACGCTCATCCTGGAAGATGTTGCCGTAACCACCGCCCCAGCTCGGAATGTCTGAATGGTTGTCGTACTGGGTGAAGTGCAGTTTAAACATGGTGCCCTTCGCACGCCCCTCTTGCAGGGTATAGACCGCATCCAGGCTGTAAGAAGATTCTTCGATAGTCCGGTTTTTGTCGTAATACGCATCCGGATTGATCTGCCAGGTTGATGGCTTGGCATCCCATGCGTAAACGTAGGACGCGCCCACTGCCCAGCCCGGCAAATTCCAGTTCTTCAGGTCATACATTGCGCCGAAGAAGACAGCCTTTTCGCCGTTGGCGTTGAAGTCGGAACGGTTATCCCACCAGATATCCAGGCGACCGTTTGATGAGGCGTAGGTCGGGGTCATACGCTGCAGGAAGTACCCCTGCTGCCCGTCCGCTTTAACCCAGGTCCCTTCCAGACGCAGGTCAACCACTTCCGCCACTTTGTAGCCAAAGGTCAGCGCCTGCAGCCAGGCCGTACCATCATAAATGTCGTTCACGGTGCGATCGTCAACTTTGTCGCGCGCGCCGTAGAATTGGTAGCTGGTGGTAAACGGGTTACCGCCTAAATCGAATTTATAGCTGGCTTTTGCGAAGTACTGATCGACGTAGCCTTCAGACTGACCAAATGCGGCTTCCAGCAACAGGTTATTTTTGAAGTCATATTTCGCGCCGATTGAGTGCAGATAATCTACGCTGGTCTTTTTATCAGCCTGATAGAATTTATCGACTTCAGTGTGCCATGGTGCTTTATATTCGTTGGCCCACATATAGGAGAAGCTCAGTGCACCAGCATCACCATAGTCAAAGTTGGCTCCGGCTTCAGCACCCTGATAGGTACCTGGCATAAAGCTCCAGTGCGGAGCCAACAGAGTCTGTCCGGTTGGTTGAATGTAACCGGCGCGCGCCCAGGTTGGGCCGAATTTAAATTTGGCTGCTGCTTTATAAAGGCTAATTCCGCTCTTATCGCCGGAGTAATCTTCATCATAGCCTTTGTTTTTTGACGAGAATGCAATTTCGTTTGGATGGCCGCTTTCGCTACTTTCGTTCATTTCAATAGCGGTAAATGCTGCGATATCAATACCAAACATATCAGCCGCATAACCGGACTGGAAGTCGAGGTTAGCGTTCCAGGTGGAGTGAGAAAGGTTGGTTTTGTATTTGTCGTGATCGGTCACATCTTTACGGTCACGCTCACGCTGCCAGTAATAGATGCCGCCGGTTAAGGTTGAGTCATCAATAAACCCTTCGGCGTGTACCTGGGGAGCGACAACGAAACCCGACATTGCTGTGATACCGGCGATAGCCAGCGCCAGCGTACTACGTTTGCCACTAAACGTACGCATATGTTAATCCTCTTTGACGTATAACCCTTCGTTTTTCAAGCTGCATCGGTGTTGGCTTTACTCGGCCTTTGGCCTCGCCCCTTCGGGGACAGCGCACGCGCTGCGTCTCCGCCTTGATGCAACTCGAAATCCATTGGGTATAAAATGCTGCCGACAAAAGCGGACAGCGAAAAAACAAAAATTAAAAAAGTAGCGCTGAGAAAACCTCAGTGACTACAATGAATAGACTATTTTTCGCGACGCGAATTATCAATCTCTTTCTGTAACGAGTATGTAATAGTATGAGCAACCGCACATATTTTCTTGTTTTCTGTTACATTTTGCTTTGGGAGTAAAAAAACTCACAAAAACAAGAAAAAATACTTTATATACATATAGATATCTTCAATTTTATTATTATATATATAATTCCACCCCTAATAATTGTCTTTGCATTCGCAAAACAAATTAATTCTCAAGCGTCATTAATTCGCTCTGCAAACAGAACGTTTGAACTCCTGAATTCACTCTCCGTCGTTGATGTGACCGTCCTCGGATTTTCCACACAAATACACTCACTTTATAAGGTTTTTATTGACAGCTACCGGGTGTCCCATTATTCAAAGATGCAGGTTATACGTATAAGTTGATAAATAAATGACAAAACGCATCACGCAGAAAGACGTTGCTGCCCTGGCTGGCGTTTCACAGGCGGTGGTATCCGTGGTACTCACCAAAGGAAATCACACCTATCCACACGAGACAGTGAGCCGGGTTGAGCAAGCGGCTAATCAGCTGGGATATATACCGAACCGTTTTGCACAAGCGCTGAAAACCAATAAAACCATGTCGATCGCCTGCATCGTGCCGGATATCGCCAACCCTTTTTATGCCTCGCTCGTCCGTGGCGTTCAGTCGGTGACGGATAGGTATCACTACGATGCGATCGTGGCCAGCACCGATGGATTACGGGAAAGAGAGCTGCATTTTTTGCGCTGGTCAGCGCAGGGGCGGGTCGACGCCGTGGTGGGGACATTTTTTAACGTCGGGATGAAAGATTTTGCCCCGTATCTTCAGGCAGGGATCCCGATTGCACGTATTGAAGCCAGAATGAAAAAAAACGGCCCGCTACCGCTGCATAATGTTTATATCGACAACGCCGCTGCCGCGCGCAGCGCCGTCGAATATCTGCTGGCACAGGGGCACCGAAATATCACGATGATCGCCAGCGCTGGCGGTCCTGAGCCTGCCAGAGTGGAAGGATATCGCCAGGCGATGACCCAGGCCGGCCGCCTTCCGCGCATCAAAATTCTGCCAGGTTTTAACGAACAGAGCGGCTATCAGATCGCGATGCAGCTGATTAATGACGGTACGCTCCCGGATGCGATTTTCGCCGCCAACGATTTAATGGCTATCGGCGTGATGCGTGCCGCAAGGGAGAAAGGCATCACGATCCCGGAGCAGCTTGCGGTGATGGGGTTCGATGATATTCCCGCCGCCGGGCTGGTAACCCCTTCCCTGACCACTATCGCCCAGTACCCGGAGCAGCTTGGGCAAAAAGCGGCCGCCCTCCTCCTGGCGCAAACTGATATCACCGCACCGCTCCAGGGCAGCACCACAGAAATGCCCTGGGGCCTGGTAAAAAGAGAATCCGCCTGAACGGCTGATAAAACACCACACAAGGATCAAACAGATGGATTTGCCTTCAGATTATGAGTCGCGCGTTTATGCAGGGGTGTTAGGGAAATTAATCGGCGTCTACCTTGGCCGCCCTTTCGAAGGATGGACCTACGAAAAAATTATGCAGGAGCTGGGGCCGATCCAATATTACGTCCACGAAAAATTTAACCGTCCGCTGGTTGTCACCGACGATGATGTCGCCGGAACCTTTACCTTTATCCGCGCACTGGAAGATTATGCCCTGCCGCCGGATCTGAGCGCGGAACAGATGGGGCACTGCTGGCTTAATTACATCATTGATAAACGCACCATCCTCTGGTGGGGCGGCAACGGTAATTCGACGGAACACACCGCCTGGCTGAATCTCAAAAAAGGCATTCCGGCTCCGCTAAGCGGAGCCATTGCGACCAACGGGAAAACGATTGCCGAACAGATTGGCGCACAAATCTTTATTGATAGCTGGGCGCTTGTCGCACCGGGACAACCCCGTCTGGCGGCAGAACTTGCCAAAAATGCCGCCAGCGTGAGCCATGACGGTGAAGCGGTGTATGCCGCTATGCTCTGGGCGGCGATGGAATCACAGGCCTTTATTTGCCAGGAGATCGAACAGCTTATTGACGTCGGATTATCCGTGATCCCGGCAGAGTCGCAAATAGCCCAGCTGGTTGGCGATATCCGTCGCTGGCGACGGGAAGATAACGACTGGCAGACGACCCGCCAGCGAATCGACGACAACTATGGCTATCACAAATATCCCAGCAATTGTCACATCATCCCTAATCATGCGCTGATGATTATGGCGATCCTTTACGCGCCGGACGACTTCCAGCAGGCCCAGTGCATTGTCAATACGTCAGGATGGGACACTGACTGCAATGCGGGGAATGTCGGCTGTCTGTCCGGCATTATACTGGGACTCCAGGGCATTGACGCAGGCCCGGACTGGCGCGGGCCGCTGGCGGACAGAATGCTGATCTCCTCAGCCGACGGGGGGTTCTCCATAAACAACGCCGTGCGGATCACCGATTACCTGGTCGGGCTGGGACACCAGATTGCCGGTCTGCCGCGCCCTGAAGCCAAAAAATCCGGCGCGCAGTACCATTTCTCACTACCGGGCAGCGTGCAGGGTTTCCGCTGGCTTAATGAAGAAAATGCGGCCGCGGTTGATGTTAAGAATGAGGCGCACCTGGGGCGGCAAATGTTGAGTCTGCACTATCGCCATCTTGCGCCCGGACTTCACACCAGCGTGACCACGCAAACCTTTACCCCGCCTGAAATCGTGGAAATGCGCAGCTACGATTTAATGGCTACCCCACTTATCTACCCAGGCCAGCGTCTTCAGGCCACACTGATAGCCCCGCCGGATAACACCGCCGCGTTAAACGTGCGGCTCTGCTACCGGGTTTATGATGACAACAATCAGCTGACGCCCCAGTACGGCGACGCGCAGAGTATAGCCCCGGGTGAATCGCTAACGCTGGCGTTGGATCTCCCGGACTGCCAGGGCCAACCGATCGGCGAGATTGGCGTAACAATCAGCACCGATGCCCGCGTTGCCCGCGGTCGCCTGCTCATCGACAGTATGCGCTGGGACGGCGCACCTGAGCTGACCCTGCGTAAACCCACAGGGGAAACTAATTTTTGGTGGCGAGCCTGGGTAAACGGCGTGGATCTCTTTTCACGCCACTATCCCACCAGCTTTCGCATCTCCAAAGAGTACGACGAGGGATTGATTATTCACGGAACGCGGCAGTGGGATAACTACCGCGTTCAGAGTGACATTACGCTGCATTCAGGGGAGTACGGCGGTCTGGCTTTTCGGGTGCAGGGGATGAGGCGCTATTACGCCGCGCGCATCCTGCGCGACGGGAAATTACAGATCGTCCGCGTGCGCGACACCAGCACCAAAGTGCTGGCAGAAGCGGCGTTATCCGACGTTTACGAGCGCCCTGTCTCGTTCGATATCAGCGTCAACGGGCAGATTATTTCCGCGACCGTTGACGGTAAAACGCTGCGCGTGGAGGACGCTGAACACGAAGCCTTGATGGATGGCGGGATCGGTTTACTGATTTGTGCGGGTGCGCTGTCGACGGACGCTATCCATATCAGCGCCAGTTGTTAATTAACGGAAATGGACGACAACAAAGGATTAAAAATGAACATACCAAAAACAATGCTGGCGCTGATAACCGCCGTGTTGCTTTCAGGCTGTGAGGATAAACCGCAGCAGGTGACCATCGAATTTATGCACTCCGCCGTTGAGCAGGAGCGCCAGACCGTCATTGCCGGGATCATCAACCGCTTTCAGCAAGAGAATCCGGATATTATTGTGAAGCAGGTTCCCGTCGAAGAGGATGCCTATAATACCAAAATCATTACCCTTGCCCGCTCAGGATCACTGCCGGAGGTCGTCGAGGTCAGCCATGACTATGCCAAAGTCATGGATAAAGAGCAGCTTATCGACCACAAAGCGGTGAAAACGCTGATCGACAGGCAAGGTGAAAGCGCCTTCTACGACGGCGTGCTGCGCATTGTTCGCACCGAAGACGGAACGGCCTATACCGGGGTGCCGATCAGCGCCTGGCTACAGGGAGTCTGGTATCGGAAATCGGTACTGGCTAAAGCGGGAATCAACGAACCCAAAAACTGGACGCAACTGCTGGAAGCGGCACGCAGGCTGACCGACAGCGCCAGTAAAAAATATGGCATCGCGCTGCCGACGGCTGAAAGCGTCATGAGCGAACAAACCTTCTCTCAGTTCGCACTTTCAAACGGTGCCAATGTGTTCAACGCAAACGGCGACATCACGGTTAACTCAGCGGAAATGCAGGCCTCGCTGAACTATTATCGCGAACTGGCCCGCTATACCATGCCCGGCTCGAACAACGTAACAGAGATCAAAGACGCCTTTATGAACGGCACCGCGCCGATGGCGGTCTATTCGACCTACATCCTGCCAGCGATT
This sequence comes from Citrobacter sp. S46_ASV_140, assembly GCF_018919545.1. NCBI lineage: Bacteria > Pseudomonadati > Pseudomonadota > Gammaproteobacteria > Enterobacterales > Enterobacteriaceae > Citrobacter > Citrobacter sp. S46_ASV_140. The sequence continues at coordinate 11,444 of NZ_JAHLRC010000012.1, read as the reverse complement.
TATCAGGATGGTTCACTGGCGGATTTAGGCTTTGTCGTGCCGAGCGAAAAATCACCTGCCGTATTTGGCGTTATCACATCATTAACGCTCACAGCCGGTCAGACTGAGGCAGAAACGAAAGCCGCCGAAAAATTTGTCAGCTTTATGGGACAGGCGCAGAACGCGGCTGACTGGGTATTGATGTCGCCGGGGGCGATGCTGCCGGTGACGAAGGCCGCCGCGCAAAACGTCAGCTGGAAGGACAACCCTGCCGTCAAAGTCTTTGGAACTCTCCCTGAACAGCTGATTGCCCAGTACCCAAATATGCAGGTCTTTGGATCGGTCGGCGAGAAGAACTTTACGCGGATGGGGGATATTACCGGCTCCATGATCCTCAGTGAAATGGTCAATCAGGCGACGGTGGGTAAGCAGGAGACATCGGTGGTGCTGGAACGCAGCCAGCAGCGGGTTCAGGCGTTAATGCAGCATAAGTAAAACAGAAAAATCCGCCTCAAACGTCGCGTTGGCGGCGTTTGAGGCAGTGTGGCAGGAATTACTCGCCGACTTTAGCCCACGTATCACGCAGACCTACAGTGCGGTTAAATACCAGCTTGTCAGCCGTTGCATAGCGGCTGTCCAGGCAGAAGTAGCCTTCACGCTCAAACTGGAACGCTTTACCTGCAATCGCAGCCTGCAGTGACGGCTCACCGTAGCCCTGCTTAATGACCAGCGATTCCGGGTTGATAACGGACAGGAAGTCTTCCGCCGCTCCTGGGTTTGGCACGCTAAACAGACGATCGTACAAACGGATTTCAATCGGCAGCGCATGGGACGCGCTCACCCAGTGAATAACACCTTTTACTTTACGACCATCAGCCGGATCTTTGCTCAGGGTGTCGGCATCGTAGGTGCAGAAAATGGTGGTGATATTCCCTTCTGCATCTTTCTCTACACGTTCAGCCTTGATCACGTAAGCATTACGCAGACGTACTTCTTTGCCCATCACCAGACGCTTGTACTGCTTGTTCGCTTCTTCGCGGAAGTCTGCGCGATCGATCCAAATTTCACCGCTAAACGGCACTTCACGGCTGCCCATTTCCGGTTTGTTCGGATGGTTAGGCATGGTAACCAGCTCGCTTTCGCCCTGCGGATAGTTTTCGATAACCAGTTTCACCGGATCGATAACTGCCATCGCGCGCGGGGCGTTTTCGTTCAGATCTTCGCGAATGCAGGACTCCAGAGAAGCGATCTCAATGGTGTTATCCTGCTTGGTCACGCCAATGCGTTTGCAGAACTCACGAATAGCGGCAGCGGTATAACCACGACGACGCAGGCCAGAAATCGTCGGCATACGCGGATCGTCCCAGCCTTCAACGTGCTTGTCGGTCACCAGCAGGTTCAGCTTGCGTTTGGACATCACGGTGTATTCCAGATTCAGGCGCGAGAATTCGTACTGGCGCGGGTGAACCGGAATGGTGATGTTGTCCAGCACCCAGTCGTACAAACGACGGTTATCCTGGAACTCCAGCGTACACAGTGAATGCGTAATGCCTTCCAGCGCATCGCTGATGCAGTGGGTAAAATCGTACATCGGGTAGATGCACCACTTGTTGCCGGTCTGGTGGTGTTCGGCGAACTTAATACGGTACAGCACCGGATCGCGCATCACGATAAACGGCGAAGCCATATCGATTTTCGCGCGCAGGCAGGCTTTACCTTCTTCAAAACCACCGGTACGCATTTTTTCGAACAGTGCCAGGTTCTCTTCGACGCTACGATCGCGGAACGGGCTGTTTTTACCTGGCTGCGTCAGAGTGCCGCGGTATTCGCGGATCTCCTCCGCTGACAGTTCATCAACGTACGCCAGGCCTTTATTAATAAGCTCTACCGCATAGGCGTGAAGCTGATCGAAGTAATCTGAAGAGTAGCGAATATCGCCAGTCCAGTGGAAACCTAACCATTCAACGTCGTTTTTAATCGACTCAACGTACTCGATATCTTCTTTAACCGGGTTCGTATCATCAAAACGCAGGTTGCACTGGCCCTGGTAATCTTGCGCAATGCCAAAGTTCAGACAAATGGATTTCGCGTGGCCAATGTGCAGATAGCCATTTGGCTCCGGCGGAAAACGTGTATGGATAGTGGTGTGCTTACCACTGGCCAAATCTTCATCGATGATCTGACGAATAAAGTTACTCGGGCGGGCTTCAGCCTCACTCATCGTGGATTCCTCAAAGCGTAAACAACGTATAACGGAACATGATCTTATAAGCGACGTCAGGAGACAACTATTAGTTGCACAAAAAAGGTGTTTCAACAGGATATATGTGGATATTTGCTGCAAAAAAAAGCGGCGGAGGAATATCCCCCGCCGCTTAAGGCACTTAACTCACTTTACTCAGGAGCAGTTATTTACCTTTAATCTCATACAGTGGTGTTTGACCAGCAACCACATGACCTTCGGCTTTAATGACCAGAGCACCGAAATCATCGCTGTTGCTGCACACAACCGGGCTAATCATGGAACGTGCGTTGGCGTTCAGGAACTCCAGATCCATTTCCAGAATCGGTTGACCTGCAGTCACTTCCGCACCTTCTTCAACCAGACGCTTAAAGCCTTTACCTTCCAGCGCTACTGTATCGATGCCCATGTGGACCACGATTTCCGCGCCTTTAACGGTTTCCAGACAGAACGCATGGTTAGTGTTGAAGATTTTCACGATGGTGCCGGCAGCCGGAGCAACCACGATTTTATCCGTTGGCTTCACCGCCACGCCGTCGCCTACAGCTTTGCTGGCGAAGGCTTCATCAGGCACCTGCTCCAGCGCAACCACGTCACCGGTAATCGGAGAAACTAAAGTTTCAACGGTTACAGCGTTCGCTACAGCTTGCGGTTTAGCAACCGGAGCCGCTGCTGCTGGCGCACTTTCACCAGACGCTGCAGCCACCGGGCCACGCGCGACAACTTTCTTCATTTCGTCGCCGATAGATTCGGCCTTCGCACCCACGATGACCTGGATAGTTTGCTTGTTCAGCTTAACCACTCCAGATGCGCCTAAACGTTTACACATCGCATCATTTACGCGACCGGAGTCGGCAACGGTCAGACGCAGACGAGTGATACAGGCATCAATCGCTTTCAGGTTATCGGTACCGCCAACTGCTGCAATGTAGTTGGTTGCCAGTTGAGCCAGACCTTCTTCAGTGTTGCTGTTCGCTTCTTCAGTAACGATATCGTCTTCTTTATCTTCACGGCCCGGCGTTTTCAGGTTAAACATACGAATAACCGCGCTGAACAACACAAAGTAAATGACGAAGAACACCAGGCCCATCACGACCAGCATCCAGACGTTCTGACTTGCCGCCGGCAGGTTGTACATCAACACGTAGTCGATAGCCCCCGCGGAGAAGGAGAAGCCCGCGTGGATCCCCAGCAGTGTTGCAACGAACAGGCTGATACCCGTTAACAGTGCGTGCAGGAGGTACAGCAATGGCGCCAGGAACATGAACAGGAATTCCAGCGGCTCGGTAACACCGGTCAGGAACGCGGTGATCGCAACGGACAACAGCATACCGCCAACCATCGGACGACGTGCTTTCGGAGCGGCGAAGTACATTGCCAGCGCCGCACCCGGCAGACCAAACATCATGATCGGGAAGAAGCCAGACATGAACATACCCGCAGTGCCGTCACCCGCGTAGAAGCGGTTGATGTCACCGTGGAATACGGTACCTGCAGCGTTAGTGAATTCACCAATCTGGAACCAGGCGATGGTGTTCAGCACCTGATGCAGACCGGTTGGGATCAGCAGACGGTTGATGAAACCAAAGATACCGGAACCCAGCGCGCCAGCGCCTACGATCCACTCACCTCCCGCATGGATGGCGTTCTGCACCGGCGGCCAAACGTAACCGAAGATAGCAGCCAGCACCAGACAGAAGAAACCAGTGGCGATCGGCACGAAGCGTTTGCCGCCAAAGAAGCTCAGGAAGTCAGGTAGTTTGATACCAGACCAACGGTTATATACCGCACCGCCGACCAGACCAGTGATGATACCTGCCAGCACGCCCATGTTGATGGCCGGGTTAATGGTAACCATTGCTTTGGTCAATATGAAATAACCGACCGCACCCGCCAGCGCTGCAGCACCCGCGCTGTCTTTTGACCAGCTGGAAGCCACACCGATAGCGAAAATTAACGCCAGGTTATCAAAGATGGCCCCACCCGCTTGCGCGATGAAGGGTACGTTAAGTAAATCTGGTTGGCCGAATCGCAGCAGCAGTGCCGCGACTGGCAGCACAGCGATGGGGAGCTGTAACGCCCTACCCAGCCGCTGGAAAAAACCTAAAATATTCATTTTATTCCCCCTACGAGACCCCGATTAGGCTTCTTTGAAGCCATATTTTTATTGTGCGACCATTCCTGACAGCAAGATTCTGGAACAACAATATTAACCATTCATCTACATTCAGAGTGTGTGAAAATTTAATTCGTATCGCAAATTAAATGCGTGTTTTTTGTGATTCCAGTCACCAAATATCGTTATTAACCCTCCCTTCCACTGGCTAACTACGAAAACTTATTTTATCATTCAAAAAATCGAAACGGATTGATCCTTACCGATGCAAAACCAGGTTACGCTTAATACTGCACAGAGACTCAATCCGCCAATTGCTTACATTTACTTTTGAGGTGAAGAATGAGACTGATCCCCCTGAATACCGCTGAACAAGTCGGCAAATGGGCTGCTCGCCATATCGTTAACCGTATTAACGCGTTCAAACCAACGGCTGATCGTCCGTTCGTTTTGGGACTGCCGACTGGCGGTACTCCGCTGACAGCCTACAAAGCATTGGTTGAAATGCACAAAGCGGGCCAGGTAAGCTTCAAGCATGTTGTAACGTTCAATATGGACGAATATGTTGGCCTGCCGAAAGAGCATCCGGAAAGCTACCATAGCTTCATGCATCGCAACTTCTTTGATCACGTTGATATTCCAGCAGAAAACATCAACCTCCTCAATGGTAACGCACCGGATATTGATGCAGAATGCCGTCAGTATGAAGAAAAAATCCGTTCTTACGGTAAAATCCACCTGTTTATGGGCGGCGTAGGCAACGATGGTCACATCGCGTTCAACGAACCAGCCTCTTCTTTGGCTTCCCGTACCCGCATCAAAACGCTGACTCACGACACGCGTGTTGCGAACTCACGCTTCTTTGACGGCGACGTCAGCCAGGTGCCTAAATATGCGCTGACCGTTGGCGTGGGCACCCTGCTGGATGCCGAAGAAGTGATGATCCTGGTACTGGGCCACCAGAAAGCGCAGGCGCTGCAAGCCGCCGTTGAAGGCAACGTTAACCATATGTGGACCATCAGCTGTCTGCAGCTGCATCCGAAAGCCGTTGTGGTCTGCGATGAGCCTTCCACCATGGAACTGAAAGTGAAGACGCTGAAATACTTTAACGAGTTAGAAGCGGAAAATATTAAAGGTCTGTAATTGATGTCTCCGCCCTGTCGATAAGTTGCAGGGCGGCATTTTTTGAAATCGGGGGTCGGAATGTATGCTTTAACCCAGGGCCGGATTTTTACCGGTCACGAAATTCTTGATGACCATGCGATTGTTGTCGCCAATGGCCTGATTGACAGCGTTTGCCCACTGGCTGAGTTACCGTCAGGAATTGAACAGCGCTCACTGAATGGGGCCATTGTTTCCCCCGGTTTTATCGATGTACAGCTAAACGGCTGCGGCGGCGTACAGTTTAACGATACGGCAGAAGCCGTGACCGTTGAAACGCTGGAAATCATGCAGAAAGCCAATGAAAAATCTGGCTGCACCAGCTACCTGCCAACGCTTATCACCACCAGCGATGACCTGATGAAACAAGGCGTTCGCGTCATGCGTGAATACCTGGCGAAACACCCGAATCAGGCACTAGGACTTCATCTGGAAGGCCCGTGGCTGAATCTGGTGAAAAAAGGCACCCATAATCCGGGATTTGTCCGTCAACCGGACGCTGCGCTGGTTGATTTCCTGTGCAATAATGCCGATGTGATCACCAAAGTAACGCTGGCGCCAGAAATGGTCCCGGTAGAGGTCATTACCAAACTGGTGAATGCGGGTATTGTGGTTTCTGCGGGTCACTCAAATGCAACGGTAAAAGAAGCAAAAATCGGGTTCCGCGCAGGCATCACCTTTGCGACGCATCTGTTCAACGCGATGCCGTACATTACCGGTCGCGAACCTGGTCTGGCGGGCGCTATTCTTGATGAAGCCGATATCTATTGCGGTATCATCGCCGATGGCCTCCACGTTGATTACGTGAACATTCGTAATGCCAAACGCCTGAAAGGCGACAAGCTGTGCCTGGTCACCGACGCAACCGCACCAGCAGGTGCAAACATTGAACAGTTCATTTTCGCTGGTAAAACAATATACTACCGTAATGGATTGTGCGTTGATGAGAACGGTACACTGAGCGGCTCATCATTAACCATGATTGAAGGCGTACGCAATCTGGTCGAACATGCGAATATCGCTCTCGACGAAGTCTTACGTATGGCAACGCTCTACCCTGCTCGCGCCATTGGCGTCGACAAACAACTCGGCAGCATCGCGCCAGGCAAAGTAGCCAACCTGACTGCGTTCACGCACGACTTTAAAATTATCAAGACCATCGTTAATGGCAACGAGGTCGTTACTGAGTAAGAGAAAGAATGACACCAGGCGGACAAGCTCAAATAGGTAATGTTGATCTCGTAAAACAGCTTAACAGCGCGGCGGTTTATCGCCTGATTGACCAGCATGGGCCAATCTCGCGAATTCAAATTGCCGAGCAAAGCCAGCTTGCCCCCGCCAGCGTAACGAAAATTACGCGTCAATTGATTGAACGCGGGCTGATCAAAGAAGTCGACCAGCAGGCCTCCACCGGGGGCCGCCGCGCTATCTCTATCGTCACTGAAACCCGCAATTTCCACGCGATTGGCGTTCGCTTAGGCCGCCACGATACTACGCTCACGCTCTATGATATGAGCAGTAAAGTGGTCGCTGAAGAGCATTATCCCCTCCCGGAGCGCACCCAGGAAACGCTCGAGTATGCGCTGCTCAACACCATTGCCACCTTTATTGAGAACTGCCAGCGGAAAATCCGCGAGCTGGTTGCGATTTCCGTCATTCTGCCAGGCCTGGTTGATCCTGAAAGCGGCGTCATCCGCTATATGCCGCACATTCAGGTCGAAAACTGGGGGCTGGTCGAAGCACTCGAAAAACGCTTTAAGGTCACCTGCTTTGTCGGTCACGATATTCGCAGTCTGGCGCTGGCCGAGCACTATTTCGGGGCAAGCCAGGATTGCGAAGACTCCATTTTGGTGCGTGTTCACCGCGGAACCGGGGCGGGAATCATCTCCAATGGCCGAATTTTTATTGGTCGCAATGGCAACGTGGGTGAGATTGGCCATATTCAGGTAGAGCCGCTGGGGGAGCGCTGTCACTGCGGTAATTTCGGCTGTCTGGAAACAATTGCCGCCAATGCCTCTATTGAACACCGCGTGCAGAACTTATTGAAACAGGGTTATCCAAGCCGACTCACGCTGGATGATTGCGGCATTAAAGCCATCTGTAAGGCGGCTAATAAAGGCGATAACCTGGCATCAGAAGTCATTGAGCACGTTGGTCGTCACCTGGGTAAAACCATCGCCATCGCCATCAACCTGTTTAACCCACAAAAAATCGTCATTGCGGGCGAAATTACCGAGGCTGATAAAGTGCTGCTGCCTGCTATAGAAAGCTGTATCAACACGCAGGCGTTGAAAGCGTTTCGCCACAATTTACCGGTGGTTCGTTCCACGCTGGATCACCGTTCAGCCATTGGCGCCTTTGCGCTGGTGAAGCGTGCGATGCTCAACGGTACATTGCTGCAACGTTTGCTGGAAAGCTAATACCAAGCTGCCTCTGCGTTAGCTGCACCTGCTCACCCCAGTCACTTACTTCAGTAAGCTTCCGGGGTTCTCAGACTTGCCGCCTTGATGCAACTCGAATGATTTAGTGTATTTTGTGTATAGTAATGCCTTCTTTTTTTGATGTCGGATTGTCCATGGCCATTAAGAATGTAATTTGTGATATCGACGGCGTGCTGATGCACGACAATGTTGCCGTACCGGGTGCGGCAGAATTTCTGACTGGGATCCTGGAAAAAGGCCTGCCGTTAGTTTTGCTGACTAACTATCCTTCACAGACCGGGCAGGATTTGGCAAACCGCTTCGCCACCGCGGGTGTGAATGTCCCTGATAGCGTCTTTTATACTTCCGCCATGGCTACCGCTGATTTTCTTCGCCGCCAGGAAGGGAAAAAGGCCTACGTGGTAGGTGAAGGTGCGTTAATTCACGAGCTGTATAAAGCCGGGTTTACTATTACTGACGTGAACCCCGATTTTGTGATTGTTGGCGAGACGCGATCCTATAACTGGGACATGATGCATAAAGCGGCATATTTTGTGGCCAACGGCGCGCGTTTCATCGCCACAAACCCGGATACTCACGGACGCGGTTTTTATCCCGCCTGCGGTGCGCTGTGCGCCGGTATCGAAAAAATCTCTGGCCGCAAGCCGTTTTATGTGGGCAAACCCAGCCCGTGGATTATTCGCGCGGCGCTCAACAAAATGCAGGCGCATTCGGAAGAGACCGTTATCGTCGGCGACAACCTGCGTACCGATATTCTGGCGGGCTTCCAGGCGGGTCTCGAAACCATCCTGGTATTGTCTGGCGTTTCGACGCTCGACGACATTGACAGCATGCCGTTCAGACCAAGCTGGATTTACCCGTCCGTTGCGGAAATTGATGTGATTTGATGCGTAAGCCGGATAAGACGCCCCCGCGTCATATCCGGCCAGAAGAAATCCTTCCATTTAATAAAACAGCCATAAAATTATCGATTCATTAATAAACCCGTCTATTCTGTAATCTTTTTTCACCAATCCACAATGACCATTGCGTTTTTTATTTTCTGACCCGTAATTCACTTGCGCCCTCTCCAGCTTTGCGGCATTTTCTTTATCAAGCAAACATAAAAAGCATCACGCAACAGGTTAACGGAGAAGGTTATGTGTTCTATTTTTGGCGTATTCGATATTAAAACTGACGCAGTTGAACTGCGTAAAAAAGCCCTGGAATTGTCTCGTCTGATGCGCCATCGCGGCCCGGACTGGTCAGGTATTTACGCCAGTGATAACGCCATTCTGGCGCACGAACGTCTGTCCATCGTCGACGTCAACGCCGGTGCTCAGCCGCTGTACAACGTGAAGAAAACGCATATCCTGGCGGTTAACGGTGAAATTTATAACCATCAGGCGCTGCGCGCTGAATACGGCGATCGCTATCAGTTCCAGACCGGTTCCGACTGCGAAGTTATCCTTGCGCTGTATCAGGAAAAAGGCCCAGAGTTTCTGGATGACCTGCAAGGCATGTTTGCTTTTGCTCTGTACGACAGCGAGCAGGACGCTTATCTGATCGGTCGCGATCATATCGGGATCATCCCGCTGTATATGGGTTACGACGAGCACGGTAACTTCTACGTTGCGTCTGAAATGAAAGCCCTGGTTCCCGTGTGTCGCACGATCAAAGAATTCCCGGCCGGTAGCTATTTATGGAGTAAAGACGGCGAAATTCGTCAGTACTACCAGCGCGACTGGTTTGAATACGATGCGGTAAAAGACAACGTTACCGATAAAAACGAGTTGCGTCAGGCACTGGAAGATGCAGTGAAAAGCCACCTGATGTCAGATGTTCCTTATGGTGTATTGCTGTCCGGCGGTCTGGATTCATCCGTCATTTCCGCAATCACCAAAAAATACGCCGCGCGTCGTGTTGAAGATCAGGAGCGTAGCGAAGCCTGGTGGCCGCAGTTGCACTCCTTCGCCGTAGGCCTGGAAGGCGCTCCGGACCTGAAAGCCGCGCAAGAGGTGGCGAACCATCTGGGTACTGTGCACCATGAGATCCACTTCACCGTGCAGGAAGGTTTGGATGCTATCCGCGACGTGATTTATCACATCGAAACTTACGATGTTACGACGATTCGCGCCTCGACCCCGATGTACTTAATGTCGCGTAAAATTAAAGCGATGGGCATTAAAATGGTGCTATCGGGCGAAGGTTCTGACGAAGTATTTGGCGGCTATCTCTATTTCCACAAAGCACCAGATGCAAAAGAGCTGCACGAAGAGACCGTGCGTAAGCTGCAGGCGCTGCATATGTTCGACTGTGCCCGTGCCAACAAAGCTATGTCGGCCTGGGGCGTGGAAGCTCGCGTGCCCTTCCTGGATAAGAAATTCCTTGATGTGGCGATGCGCATCAACCCGCAGGACAAAATGTGTGGCAACGGCAAAATGGAAAAACATGTTCTGCGTGAATGTTTTGAATCCTACCTGCCAGCAAGCGTTGCATGGCGCCAGAAAGAGCAGTTCTCCGATGGTGTCGGTTACAGCTGGATTGATACCCTGAAAGAGGTGGCCGCTGAGCAAGTTTCTGACCAACAACTGGAAACCGCCAGCTTCCGTTTCCCTTACAACACGCCATCATCTAAAGAAGCGTATTTGTACCGTGAGATTTTCGAAGAGCTGTTCCCGGTTGCGAGCGCTGCGGAATGTGTACCTGGCGGGCCGTCTGTTGCCTGTTCTTCTGCCAAAGCAATTGAATGGGATGAGGCGTTTAAAACCATGAACGATCCTTCTGGTCGTGCGGTTGGCGTACACCAGTCCGCTTATAAATAAGTTAATCCTTAGAAAAGGGCCCTGCGGGGCTCTTTTTTATGTCTATTTTCTGTGCAAAAAAACAATTAATAACTAATAATTGCCGAATATTGCGTCATGCTGTTCGCAACCTAACCAAACAGTCACATTCCAGCTATTTTCAATGAAAAAGGGGTTGACGCTTCAAGGCTCAATACGCATAATGCGCCCCGCAACGCCGATAAGGTTACGCGAAAAAAAGATGGCTACGTAGCTCAGCTGGTTAGAGCACATCACTCATAATGATGGGGTCACAGGTTCGAATCCCGTCGTAGCCACCATCTTTTTTGCGGGAGTGGCGAAATTGGTAGACGCACCAGATTTAGGTTCTGGCGCCGCAAGGTGTGCGAGTTCAAGTCTCGCCTCCCGCACCATTCACCCGTAAGCGTTGCACGGATGGGGTATCGCCAAGCGGTAAGGCACCGGTTTTTGATACCGGCATTCCCTGGTTCGAATCCAGGTACCCCAGCCATTTTTTCTTCGATGTAGCGGTTCACCGCAACGGTCATTGGGGTATCGCCAAGCGGTAAGGCACCGGTTTTTGATACCGGCATTCCCTGGTTCGAATCCAGGTACCCCAGCCATCGAAGAATATGATAATATCTGGCTACGTAGCTCAGCTGGTTAGAGCACATCACTCATAATGATGGGGTCACAGGTTCGAATCCCGTCGTAGCCACCAT
>NZ_JAHLRC010000129.1:0-9321 GCF_018919545.1 Citrobacter sp. S46_ASV_140 | reverse complement strand
CATTCTTACAGGCAGCTGCCAGCGGGGAGTTATTCGCTCCGCCAATGGAAACCATCACATCGCCACCGGCTTCACGCAGCGCTTTTATTTTGCTGTACTGTGAGTAATCCTGCAGATTATAGGCCGTGCCCCAGGTTGGGATGCACTGCTCGCCGCTTTTCGCGACGACAAACGCCATGGTGAAGTGGGTAATATTTTGCTCTTTCGCCAGTTTTGCCAGATCCGGAATGCTGTTCAGGCTAAAGTCGACGTATGGTGCATAAACGTGGGCAGGCCACGGATTTTTCGGCGTCCCTACGCGCTCTTTGGTGCCTGCCCAGTTGGTATAAATCGCCCACGGGTTGTTATCATCCGGCATAACGCCTTTGACTTTCGTCTGAGCGACATAAGGTATCCCTTTGTACACCGCCAGTTTACCAGGTTCGTAAAGCGCAATGGAGTTGATCTGTGGGGCATTATTAAATTGTTCCTGGGTGAATTCGACCGTTGGGCCTAACGGTTTCCACGGACGGCCATTGGTGCCGGTCGGGTTCTGGTTACCTGCAATAGAAGGATTTTCGCCAACGGTATAGTACAGTGCTTCATAAGACTGGCCGTCAACTTTGACCTCATCCCCTTTGTTATAAACCTGGCTGGAACTCCAGTCGGGTACTGGCGTATAGAGTTTCCACGGGTTGTCGGCACCTGGGGTGAAGGAATAAGCCGGAATGGGCCTGGACGCTTCATATGTCACATCCTGATAAGCGACAATATCATCTTTGGCATAATCTTTTTCTGCGCTGAATGCGTCGTGGGCAACAGGCGTGGCGCTCCCGGATTCACAAGTGGTTGGGTTGCCGTATTGGTCTATTTCCGCTTTTGTGGCATCGCGCACATAACTCCACGGATTATCCCAGTTTTCAGCGGACGCGCCCTGTGGGCAATTATCGGCATTTACATACCAGCGGTTACTATAAACTTTACTGTCAAAAATAACTTCAATGGTGTTTCCACCTGACTGACCGCTCCAGGCTTCCAGGGCGAATGCGTTTGCGGCGCACGACATCAGACCTGCCGCGAGAAAATATCGCGAAATAGTATTGAGTTTCATAAAAGATTCCATTCGATAAATATTAGAAAAATATGGGTGAATGTACTCTAAATAATTAGAGTGGCGAAGAAACGAGTGTTCTTGCGATTTGCCATATATTGAATATCGCGCGGTTATTATTTATGAACCTGAAAGGGCGTCAAATATATAAATGATACAAAATGTTTTTGATTATTTTAATTTAATATGATTTTCATTTAAATAATCGAATGGAAATATGTAATTTATATTTTGTATATATTTTTTTGAATGTATTCGCGCCGGGCGCAAAAAAAATGCGGACTCAAGGTCCGCAAAAGTTCACGTTGGCTTTAGTTATTTCGAGTATGAGAGAAACTCTCAAAACGGACAGTAGCTTCAAGGGTTAAAGGGGTACCGTTCCGTTTCTGTGGTGCATTATTAAACAGAAAGCTTGATAGGGATAATCGTTCGTTGCTATTCTACCTATCGCTACGAACTATCGTGGCGATGGAGGATGAATAATGAATATTCGTGATCTTGAATACCTGGTGGCGCTAGCCGAACATCGTCACTTCCGACGAGCGGCAGACTCCTGTCACGTTAGTCAGCCAACGCTGAGCGGACAGATCCGCAAGCTGGAAGATGAGCTTGGCGTCATGCTGCTGGAGCGTACGAGTCGCAAAGTGCTGTTCACTCAGGCAGGTTTACTGCTGGTGGATCAGGCGCGCACCGTGCTGCGCGAGGTCAAAGTGCTCAAGGAGATGGCAAGCCAACAAGGCGAGACAATGTCTGGACCGCTGCATATTGGTTTGATCCCAACGGTGGGGCCATACCTGCTGCCGCATATTATTCCTATGTTGCACCAGACCTTCCCAAAACTGGAAATGTATCTCCATGAGGCGCAGACGCATCAGCTGTTGGCGCAACTGGATAGCGGTAAGCTCGACTGCGTCATTCTGGCGCTGGTGAAAGAGAGTGAGGCGTTCATCGAAGTACCGTTATTTGATGAGCCTATGCTGCTGGCGATCTATGAAGATCACCCATGGGCAAACCGCGACTGTGTACCGATGTCCGATCTGGCGGGTGAGAAACTGCTGATGCTAGAGGATGGCCACTGCCTGCGCGATCAGGCGATGGGCTTCTGCTTTGAAGCGGGTGCTGATGAGGATACCCATTTCCGGGCGACCAGTCTGGAAACGCTGCGTAACATGGTGGCGGCAGGCAGCGGTATTACCTTACTACCTGCGCTGGCTGTGCCGCCGGAGCGTAAGCGTGATGGCGTTGTCTATCTGCCCTGCATCAAGCCTGAACCGCGCCGTACGATTGGCCTGGTGTATCGTCCAGGTTCGCCGCTGCGCAGCCGTTATGAACAGCTGGCAGAGGCCATCCGTGGGTCAATGGATGGCCATTTCGACAGTGCGTTAAAACAGGCGGTTTAAGCCATTTAGCGCTGCTACCCGATAGGCTTCCGCCATGGTTGGGTAGTTAAAGGTGGTGTTAACGAAGTATTCGATGGTGTTACCACCACCTTTTTGCTCCATTATCGCCTGACCGATGTGAATAATTTCGGCCGCGCGTTCCCCAAAGCAGTGGATCCCCAGAATCTCTTTTGTTTCGCGATGGAACAGGATCTTCAGCGTTCCGACACTCATACCCACGATTTGCGCACGTGCCAGATGTTTAAACTGGGCGCGGCCAACCTCGTATGGAACTTTCATGGCCGTGAGCTGTTGCTCGGTTTTCCCGACGGAGCTGATTTCCGGAATGGTATAAATTCCGGTCGGGATATCTTCGATCAGATGCGCGGTAGCTTCGCCTTTTACCAATGCCTGGGCGGCAATGCGTCCCTGATCGTAGGCCGCCGATGCCAGACTCGGATAGCCGATCACATCTCCTACGGCATACACGTGCGGCAGCGCCGTCTGGTACATGCTGTTGACCTTCAACTGTCCGCGGCTGTCGGTTTTCAACCCAATATTTTCCAGCGCCAGCGAATCGGTATTCCCGGTACGGCCATTGGCGTACAACAGGCAGTCGGCTTTCAGTTTCTTACCGGATTTCAGATGCATGATGACGCCGTCATCGCAACCTTCAATCTTCTCGTACTCTTCGTTGTGGCGAATGACCACACCGCTGTTCCAGAAGTGGTAAGAGAGCGAGTCGGACATCTCTTGATCGAGGAACGCAAGCAGACGATCGCGGGTGTTGATTAAATCAACTTTGACGTCCATTCCACGGAAGATCGACGCATATTCGCAGCCAATTACTCCCGCACCATAAATCAAAACATGGCGGGGTTCATGGTGCAGGCTCAGGATAGAGTCGCTGTCATAAACCCGGGGATGGGAAAAGTCGACATCCACCGGATGATAGGGGCGTGAACCACAGGCGATGATGAACTTATCCGCGGTCAGCGTTTCCACCGTGCCGTCGTGGCATTCAAGGGCGAGTGTGTGTTCATCAACAAAACGGGCATTTCCCTGCAAAATTTCACAGTGGTTGCGCTCGTAAAATCCTTGCCGCATACGCGTTTGCTGATTAATAACGTTATCAGCGTGGTTGAGAATATCGGCGAAAGAAGAACGAAGGAGTCGGGAGTGGTCGCTGTAAAGTGGGTTCTGATTGAATTCAATAATACGGCTGACGGCGTGGCGGAGGGCTTTCGACGGGATGGTCCCCCAGTGGGTACAGCCTCCGCCGACGTTATGATAGCGCTCAATCACCGCGACGCGCGCTCCTTGCTTAACCAGACCCATTGCAGCGCCTTCGCCGCCGGGACCGGAACCTATTACTATTGCATCGTAATCGTAGGAATGTGACATGGTCAGGCTTACCTGTTCTTATACATAAAAGCAACAGAATAGTAACATCGTTGTCGGGATAACCCAATTATCGTTGTGCTTTTTTGCGAACTCGAAGCACAAACTGCGCGTAAACAATCATTCACAAAGCCATGCCAACCGCCTAATCTCTGGTATAGTGCCAGCAAGGTATGTGGAAGGATTCAGACATCGTGATGGGCGTTAGAGCGCAACAAAAAGAAAAAACCCGGCGTTCGCTGGTAGAAGCCGCATTTAGTCAACTCAGCGCTGAGCGTAGTTTTGCCAGCCTCAGTTTACGCGAAGTCGCTCGTGAAGCGGGCATTGCGCCAACCTCGTTTTATCGCCATTTCCGTGATGTGGATGAACTCGGCCTGACGATGGTGGATGAGAGTGGTTTGATGCTGCGTCAGTTGATGCGTCAGGCGCGTCAGCGTATCGCGAAGGGCGGGAGTGTGATCCGCACCTCGGTCTCAACATTTATGGAGTTCATCGGCAACAATCCCAACGCCTTCCGTTTATTATTGCGCGAGCGTTCGGGAACCTCCGCAGCGTTTCGTGCAGCGGTCGCTCGTGAAATTCAGCACTTCATTGCGGAACTTGCGGACTATCTCGAACTCGAAAACCATATGCCTCGTGCGTTTACTGAAGCGCAGGCCGAAGCCATGGTCACCATTGTGTTCAGCGCCGGGGCAGAAGCACTGGATGTTGGCGCCGAGCAGCGTCGACAGCTGGAAGAACGGCTGGTATTGCAACTGCGCATGATCGCGAAGGGCGCATTTTATTGGTACCGCCGTGAACAAGAGAAGATGACGCATCACTCCGAGTAACGAGAAGGACGAGCAATGAAACAGTCAGGTCAAGATAAAGGTACGCTGCTGCTGGCGCTGGTTGCTGGCTTATCGATCAATGGCACATTTGCGGCGCTGTTTAGCTCCATTGTGCCATTCTCAGTATTCCCAATTATTTCGCTGGTGCTGACGGTTTATTGTCTGCATCAACGCTATCAAAACCGTACCATGCCTGTGGGGTTACCGGGCCTGGCCGCCGCCTGTTTTATTCTCGGCGTTCTGTTGTACAGCACTGTGGTACGCGCTGAATATCCGGATATTGGCTCTAACTTCTTCCCGGCGGTTCTGTCGGTGATTCTGGTGTTCTGGATCGGCTTTAAAGTGCGTAACCGTAGACAGGAAATCGTGGAGTAATATTTGTAGGCCGGGCAAGCGAAGCGCGCCTGGCCAGGACATCATTTACTTGGCGGTCAGTAATACTCCGCACTCCATATGGTGCGTATACGGGAACTGATCGAACAGAGCCAGGCGTGAAACATTGTGCGTCTGGCTTAACGTTTCCAGGTTCTTACACAATGTCTCCGGGTTACAGGAGATGTACAGAATTCGCGGGTACGCCTGCACCATTTTCTCTGTTTCGCTGTCCAGACCGCTGCGCGGTGGGTCAACGAAAATGGTTTCACACTGGTAACTCTTCAGATCGATTCCCTGCAAACGGTTGAACTCGCGAACCCCGTTCATCGCCTGAGTAAACTCTTCGGCCGCCATGCGGATAATTTGTACGTTATCAATATGGTTAGCCGCAATGTTGTATTGTGCAGCAGCCACGGACGGTTTAGCGATTTCAGTGGCCAGCACGCGGTTGAAGTTTTGTGCGAGGGCTAACGAGAAATTGCCATTGCCGCAGTACAGCTCAAGCAGGTCGCCTTTTGATCCCCTGGTGACATCAATCGCCCATTCCAGCATCTGAATATTCATGGCGGCATTCGGCTGGGTGAAGCTGTTCTCAACCTGGCGGTAGATAATCTCTTTACCCGCAACCGGCAAGCGTTCGTCAATGTAATCCTGGTCCAGCTCGATTTTGGTTTTGGTTGCCCGGCCAATCAGATGCACGTTCAGGTTTTGCGCCCGTAACGCATCCCGCAGCGCTTCAGCTTCCTGACGCCATTCATCATCCAGCTTTTTATGGTACAGCATCGATACCACCGCCTGATCGCTCAGGGTAGTGAGGTAATCAATCTGGAACAGTTTGTGGCGCAGGACGTGGTTGTTGCGAACGCCGTCGATCATTGCCGTCATCAGCGTGTTGATAAGCTCGCTGGCCGCCGGGAAACTGTCGACGCGGATACGGCTTTTGGTCTGGCTGTCGAACATGATGTGGTACAGATCATCCCCGTCATGCCACAGACGAAATTCCGCGCGCATACGGTAGTGGCTGACCGGCGAGCGAAACACTTCCGGAGCCTGTGCATAAAATGGCGTCATTAAGCTCTGCAGACGCACTACTTTTTCAGCTAACTGGGCGTCGTACTGTTCTGTCGGAAGGTGTTCGGGGGTCATGATGCGTCCTGAAAAATAAAAGTACGCGGGGATTGTAGGGATTGCTCAACAGATGTCCAGTCATTGATGATTTCCGATATTGTGATGCGCGGTCTGGACACCAGGTTGTAACAAACTGTAGCATCCGTTTTCCGGTCCTGTGAGTTAAAAGGGAATCCAGTGTGAATCTGGAGCTGACGCGCAGCGGTAAGGAAGGTAGGAGATGAGCGCACCTGGTGCAGACACTGCGGCTTGCCGTGGGAAGTCATCATCTCTTTAAGTTGCCTCCAAGCCCGAAGACCTGCCGGCTAACGTCGCATCTGGCTTTCATCATCGCGTACTATCGGTGGGACCTGCGGCATCCTTCTTATATTGTGGATGCTTTACAATGATTAAAAAAGCTTCGCTGCTGACGGCGCTCTCCGTCACGGCATTTTCTGGTTGGGCGCAGGACACTAGCCCAGATACTCTCGTCGTCACTGCCAACCGTTTTCAGCAGCCTCGTAGCGCTGTACTTGCCCCTATCACCGTTGTTACGCGTCAGGATATCGATCGCTGGCAATCCACTTCCGTCAATGATGTGCTTCGCCGCCTGCCGGGCGTGGATATCGCCCAATACGGTGGTATGGGACAAAATTCGTCTATTTCTATCCGCGGCACCAATGCCAGCCATGTGCTGGTGTTGATTGACGGCGTGCGTCTGAACCTGGCAGGGGTTAGCGGCGCAGCCGATCTTAGCCAGTTCCCAGTCTCGTTAGTGCAACGTATCGAATACATTCGTGGGCCGCGTTCGGCGGTTTATGGGTCTGATGCGATTGGTGGTGTGGTGAATATCATTACCACGCGTGAAAAGCCGGGGACGGAACTCACTGCCGGTGTAGGGAGCAATGGGTATCAGAATTACGATGTCTCAACCCAACAACAGCTTGGCGAAAATACGCGCGTCACATTAATGGGCGATTATGCCTATACCAAAGGTTTTGATGTTGTCGCATACGGTAGCACTGGCTCTCAGGCTCAGCCCGACAAAGACGGTTTCTTAAGTAAGACGCTGTATGGCGCGCTGGAACATAACTTTTCCGATACATGGAGCGGGTTTGTTCGCGGCTACGGCTATGATAACCGAACAGATTATGACGCGTATTATTATCCGGGGACGCCGTTAGTGGATACCCGTCAGCTCTATAGCCAAAGCTGGGATGCCGGGCTGCGCTTTAATGGCGAGCTTATCCAGTCGCAACTGGTTTCCAGCTATAGCCATAGTAAAGATTACAACTATGATCCGGATTATGGTCGCTATGACTCCTCGGCCACACTGGATGATATGAAGCAATATAATGTTCAGTGGTCCAACAGTATGGTGCTTGGTCACGGTAACGTAGGCGCAGGTGTTGACTGGCAAAAGCAAACCACGACGCCTGGCACCGGGTATGTCACGGACGGTTACGATCAGCGTAATACGGGTCTCTACCTGACCGGGTTGCAGCAACTGGGCGACTTTACCTTTGAAGGTGCGGCGCGCAGTGATGATAACTCCGAGTTTGGCCGTCATGGCACATGGCAGACCAGCGCCGGATGGGAGTTTATTGAAGGCTATCGCTTTATTGCGTCCTACGGTACATCTTACAAAGCGCCTAATCTCGGACAGTTGCATGGTTATTACGGTAATTCGAACCTGGATCCTGAACAAAGTAAGCAATGGGAAGGGGCGTTTGAAGGCTTAACGGCGGGCGTGAACTGGCGTGTATCCGGATATCGTAATGATATTGACGACATGATCGATTACGACCCGCATACCGAGAAATACTTTAACGAAGGTAAAGTTCGTATTAAAGGTGTGGAAGCGACCGCAAACTTTGATACCGGGCCGTTGGCACATACGCTGAGCTACGATTATGTCGATTCGCGCAATGCGATTACGGACAAGCCGCTCGCACGCCGTTCTAAAAACCAGGTGAAGTACCAGCTCGACTGGCAGGTTTATGATTTTGACTGGGGCCTGACGTATCATTACCTGGGAACGCGTTATGACACTGACTACGTAACCTACCAGCCAGTAAAAATGGGTGGGGTTAGCCTGTGGGATCTTGGCGTGTCATATCCAATCACCTCACAGCTGACAGTTCGTGGTAAAATCGCCAACCTGTTCGATAAAGATTACGAGACAGTTTATGGCTACGCAACTGCAGGACGGGAATACACCTTGTCTGGCAGCTACACTTTCTGATCCGCGTCCCACCGTGCTGGTGTTTGATTCCGGCGTCGGTGGGTTGTCGGTCTATGACGAGATCCGGCGTCTTCTGCCGGATCTCCACTATATATACGCTTTCGACAACGTCGCCTTTCCTTATGGAGAGAAGAGCGAGGAGTTTATCGTCGAACGTGTTGTTGAGATTGTGACTGCGGTCCAGCAGCGCTATCCCCTCTCTCTTGCGGTCATCGCATGTAATACAGCAAGCACGGTATCTCTCCCTGCATTACGTGAGAAATTTGCCTTTCCGGTTGTGGGCGTGGTGCCTGCTATTAAACCGGCGGCGCGACTCACGGCGAATGGTGTGGTGGGACTGCTGGCTACGCGTGCAACGGTGAAGCGTTCATATACCCATGAGTTGATTGCACGGTTTGCTAACGAATGTCAGATAGCGATGCTGGGTTCCGCTGAGCTGGTGGAACTGGCGGAAGCGAAGCTGCACGGTGAAACCATTTCTCTGGAAGAACTGCGTCGTGTCCTGCGCCCTTGGCTGCGGATGTCGGAACCACCTGACACAGTGGTGCTCGGATGCACCCATTTCCCTCTATTACGGGAAGAACTTTTACAGGTCCTGCCCGAGGGGACGCGGCTGGTGGATTCTGGTGCCGCGATTGCGCGTCGTACGGCCTGGTTATTAGAACATGAAGCGCCAGACGCGAAATCAACTGATGAGAATGTCGCATTCTGCATGGCAATGACGGCAGAAGCCGAACAATTATTGCCCGTGCTGCAGCGTTATGGCTTTAAGACGCTCGAAAAACTGGCTGTTTAGGCTGTTTTGGTGGAAAAATAGGCACTCGGAAGATTATTTTAAATTTCCCCTTGTCAGCCTGAAATAACTCCCTATAATGCGCCTCCACTGACACGGAA
>NZ_JAHLRC010000128.1:0-9554 GCF_018919545.1 Citrobacter sp. S46_ASV_140 | reverse complement strand
GTCAATATACAGATCGCCTTTGACGGCTATTTCCATGCGAAAACCGCCGTGGGTGGCGATTTGATCCAGCATGTGGTCAAAGAAGCCAACGCCGGTATTGATTTTGCTACGGCCTTCGCGGTCCAGCCAGACTTTGACGTCAATCTGCGTCTCTTTGGTATTACGCTCAACGTGCGCGTAGCGGTCTCTTTTGGTCAACTGCTCGCCGATCATCGCCCAGTTCAGGGTGTCACGGTGGTAGCGTAATCCGCTAATGCCCATGTTTTCTGCGAGCTGAATATCGGTCGCCCGGTCACCAATGACGTAGCTGTTTGCCACATCCATGGCCTGTTCAACCAGATACTGCTCAACCAGTTTCACTTTTGGCTTACGGCAATCACACGCGTCCGCTGGCAGGTGCGGGCAGATCAGCACCTCATCGAATGCTACGCCCTGAGAGGTGAATATTTGCATCATCAGGTTATGCGGACCGTCAAAATCGGCCTGCGGGAAGCTCTGCGTACCGAGTCCATCCTGGTTAGTAATCATCACCAGCTTAAAGCCGGCTTTTTGCAGCTTCAGCAAAACGGGAACGACGTCCGGCTCGAAGGCGAGTTTGTCAAAGCGATCGACCTGAAAGTCACTTGGCGGTTCTGAAATCAGGGTTCCATCACGGTCAATAAAAAGATACTTCTGGCTCATACTTGCTCCGCACGTAAGGCGTCAATGACGCGCTGGCTCTCTTCGCGGGTTCCGACAGTAATTCGCAGGCAGCCGCTTAACGAAGGTTGTTTATTCTGATCTCGTAAGATAATGCCCTGATCCCACAAAGATTTAAATACGCTGCTTGATGCGGTGAAGCGCGCCAGAACATAGTTGGTTTCAGAGTCGAAAACCTGCTCTACACAGCGAATGGTTTTCAGATTCTCCACCAGATACTGACGCTCTTGCAGGATCTGCTCTACGCGTTGGCGCATGGCGGAAATCCCTTGTGGCGTCAGCGCCTGGGCGGCAATATCCGCTACCGGGGTAGAAAGCGGGTAGGGAGCAATCACCTTTAACAGCAGATTGATAACCTCTTCATTCGCCAGCGTAAATCCGCAGCGTAAACCGGCGAGAGCAAACGCTTTGGACAGCGTGCGTAATACTGCCAGATGCGGATACTCAGACAGCCAGCCTGCCAGCGTAGCCTGCGGACAAAACTCAATATAGGCCTCATCAGCGACCACGATGGCTTTACCCTGCGTCATTTCGAGCAGTGAACGTAGGTCCTGCGGATTTATCAGCTGGCCGGTTGGGTTATTGGGGCTGCATACGTAGACCACTTTCACGCCATCAAGCTTGTCCGCGATGCCTTGTAAATCCAGCTGCCAGTTATCCAGGGTCGGGACGGTGCGGCATTCAACGCCAATCGTTTCGGCGCTGACGCTGTACATGCCGTAAGTCGGCGGACAGTAGAGAATTGCATCTTTACCGGGTTCGCAAAAAGCGCGCACCAGCAGTTCGATCCCTTCATCTGCACCGCGGCTGACCAGCACCTGCTCTGGTTTGACGCCAGCATACTGCGCGTAATTCTCAATTACGGTTTTCGGCTGACACTCTGGATAGCGGTTCAGCGTCTGCTGGCGTAGCTGGAAC
This sequence comes from Citrobacter sp. S46_ASV_140, assembly GCF_018919545.1. NCBI lineage: Bacteria > Pseudomonadati > Pseudomonadota > Gammaproteobacteria > Enterobacterales > Enterobacteriaceae > Citrobacter > Citrobacter sp. S46_ASV_140. The sequence continues at coordinate 7,937 of NZ_JAHLRC010000128.1, read as the reverse complement.
TCAACGGCGGTTGGGTACTCATTCGCGTTGAGCCACACGTCCCCGTTACCGCCAAGACGACGGGCAGACTGATAGGGCGTTAACTCGCGAACATTCTTACGGGCTAAATCAGTGACGCTGAGAAAGTTGTCAGTGCTCATGCTTGCTCCTTCAGGGCGTTAACGCGCAGGGTGACGGCATTTTTGTGGGCAGTCAGTCGTTCAGCAGCGGCCAGTGTTTCAATGGTGGAGGCCAGGGCAGAGAAACCTTGGGGAGTTAATTCCTGTACCGTCATCCGTTTCTGGAAATCAGCCAGCCCAAGGCTTGAGCAGGTTGCGGTATAGCCGTAGGTCGGAAGAACGTGGTTGGTGCCGGAAGCATAGTCACCAGCCGACTCAGGGGACCAGTCACCCAGGAATACCGAACCAGCGCTGGTGATATCGTCAACCAGTTCACGCGCGTTACGGGTCTGAATAATCAGGTGCTCCGGGCCGTAGGCGTTAGAGATGGCCACGCATTGCTCAAGATCTCTGGCGACGATCAGTCGGCTGGCGGCGAGCGCCTGACGTGCGGTGTCGGCGCGGGAAAGCTCGGCAAGCTGGCGTTCAACGGCTTTGGCCACGCCTTCGGCCAGCGTAGCGTCTGGCGTCAGCAGGATAACCTGCGAGTCGGGGCCGTGTTCGGCCTGAGAAAGCAGGTCGGAAGCAACAAAGTCAGGCGTCGCGCCGCTGTCGGCAATAACCAGCACTTCAGACGGGCCCGCAGGCATGTCGATAGCCGCGCCGTCAAGACGTTGGCTGACCTGACGTTTGGCTTCGGTCACATACGCATTGCCCGGCCCGAAGATTTTATCGACCTTAGGAATTGATTCGGTACCCAGCGCCAGCGCGGCAATGGCCTGCGCGCCGCCCACGTTGAACACCTCTTTTACGCCACACAGTTGCGCGGCGTAGAGGATTTCATCGGCAATCGGCGGCGGTGAGCAGAGCACCACTTTTTTGCAGCCGGCGATACGCGCCGGGGTCGCCAGCATTAATACGGTCGAGAAGAGCGGTGCCGATCCCCCAGGAATATACAGCCCCACGGAGGCGATAGGGCGAGTAACCTGCTGGCAGCGCACGCCAGGCTGAGTTTCAATATCCACCGGCGGCAGGATTTGCGCGGTGTGGAACGCATCAATATTACGCACCGCCGCCTGCATGGCTTGTTTCAGCTCGGCGCTCAGGCGGCTACTGGCTTGCTGAATTTCTTCTTCGGTGACGCGCAGCGCGCCGACCTCGGTTTTGTCAAACTTAGCACTGTATTCACGCAGCGCCCGGTCGCCGTTATTTTTGACGTTCTCAAGAATCTCGGCCACCGTGCGGCTGATGCTTTCAGAGGCGGATATCGCCGGGCGCATCAGCAGTTCGCGCTGCTGCTCGGGGCTACGGCTATTCCAGTCGATCAGGGTATTGAAGCTCATGGCTATCACTCCATCATCTTCTCAATCGGCAGCACCAGAATTGAGCTGGCGCCGAGCGCTTTCAGTTTTTCCATCGTTTCCCAGAACAGGGTTTCGCTGCTGACCATGTGCATGGCTACGCGCTGCTGGTCACCCGCCAGTGGCAGAATGGTAGGGCGCTCAGCGCCTGGCAGCAGGGCGATGACTTCGTCCAGACGTTCGCTCGGCGCGTGCATCATGATGTATTTTGATTCACGTGCCTGAATGACCCCCTGAATACGGGTCAGCAGTTTGTCGATCAGTTGTTGCTTGGCTTCGGCCATTTCGCCGTCGCGCTGAATCAGGCAGGCTTTAGAGCGGTAAATCACTTCCACTTCACGCAGACCGTTGGCTTCAAGCGTGGCTCCGGTTGACACCAGATCGCAAATCGCATCAGCCAGACCTGCGCGGGGAGCGACTTCTACAGAGCCGTTTAACAGACAGGATTTAAACGACACCCCTTTTTGATCAAGATAACGTTTAAGCAGGTGTGGGTAAGAGGTAGCGATACGCTTACCGTTCAGCGCTGCCGGGCCATCCCAGGCTTCATCAACCGGGGTAGCCAGCGAAAGACGGCAGCCGCCGAAGTCCAGACGACGCAGGGTAAAATAGCGTGGATCTTCACCCTGTGCCCGGCGGTTGAGCAATTCCTCTTCGAGAACGTTTTCCCCGATGATGCCGAGATCAACGACGCCGTCCATCACCAGACCCGGGATATCGTCATCACGCACGCGCAGAATATCGATCGGCATATTCTCAGCCATCGCGATCAGGCGCTGGGTGTGAAGATTAATTTTAATGCCGCAACGGGCCAGCAATTCGCGTGAATCATCGCTTAAACGACCTGATTTCTGCATAGCTATGCGTAAACGGGTGTTATCTAACATTCTTTATTCCTCGTTATCCTGTCTGAATCAGTTTGGGTCACGCACAAAAAAAAGCCCCCGGAAGAAATCTTCCGGGGGCTTTCTCATACGCTCATGCACCGCTGGAAGATTTAAATGTCTCCCAGCACACATCGCCTGAAAGACTAGTCAGGATGATGGTGATGATGGTGTTTGAATTGAGCGCGTGTCATAAATTTTCTCGATGAATGTTTATTCATTTGATGTCTTTTAACCTAAACCACTTTAGCTACGGAAAGCAAGGGCTTTTTTTGATCATTAATTCATTTCATATTGATACTATGAATTGTCAGCCACTGTGGGCTAGCGTAGCCTTGCGTTATAGGCCAAAAGTCAGGAGAGAAGGCATGAAAAAGATCGCAATTGTCGGTTTAGGTTGGTTAGGCATGCCGTTAGCTATGTCGCTGGCGGCGAGAGGCTGGCAGGTTACCGGCAGCAAAACCACATTGGATGGGGTGGAAGCGGCCCGCATGAGTGGTATAGAGAGCTACTCGCTGCGCCTGGAGCCTGAACTGGTCTGTGAGACAGACGATCTCGACGCACTGATGGACGCCGACGCGCTGGTTATTACGCTACCTGCGCGCCGTAGCGGTCCGGGGGAGACATTTTACCTGCAGGCTATGCAGGAGCTGGTCGACAGTGCGCTGGCGTACCGTATCCCGCGGATTATTTTTACCAGTTCGACGTCGGTCTATGGCGATGCACAAGGCATCGTGAAAGAAGGGAATCCGCGTAACCCGGTCACGGCAAGTGGTCGCGTTTTGAAAGAACTTGAAGACTGGTTGCACAATTTACCCGGCACTTCGGTGGATATTTTGCGCCTGGCCGGACTTGTCGGCCCGGGAAGACATCCCGGTCGTTTTTTCGCGGGCAAGACAGCGCCAGATGGACACCATGGCGTCAATCTGGTGCATCTGGATGATGTGGTTGCCGCCATCTCTTTGCTGCTGCAAGCGCCAAAAGGGGGACACATCTATAATATATGTGCGCCTATGCATCCGGCGCGCAATGTGTTCTATCCACAGATGGCCCGCCAGTTGGGGATGGAGCCGCCGGAATTTCGTGGCAATGAGGATAACGGTAAAGGTAAAGTCATTGATGGCAACCGTATTTGTAACGAGCTTGGGTTTGAGTACCAGTATCCTGACCCGCTGGTGATGCCGATGGAGTGACAGACCAGCAGAGTGCCGCTGATACCGCCAGGAGGCGAGTATGAAACCACTGCTGGACGTTCTTATCATCCTCGATGCGTTGGAAAAAGAGGGCAGTTTCGCAGCGGCGTCGGCAAAATTGTTTAAGACGCCGTCCGCGCTTAGCTACACCGTCCATAAGCTGGAAAGCGATCTTAATATTCAGCTACTCGATCGCAGCGGCCATCGGGCTAAGTTTACCCGTACCGGGCAGATGCTGCTGGAAAAGGGGCGGGAGGTGTTGCACACCGTCCGTGAACTCGAAAAGCAGGCGATTAAACTTCACGAAGGCTGGGAGAATGAACTGGTTATTGGCGTAGATGATACGTTTCCCTTTTCGCTGCTGGCCCCACTCATCGAATCTTTCTATCAACACCACAGTGTGACGCGCCTGAAATTTATCAATGGCGTGCTGGGCGGCTCCTGGGATGCCCTCACTCAGGGGCGGGCAGATATTATTGTCGGCGCCACGCATGAACCACCTGCCGCGAGCGAATTTGGCTTTGCGCAGCTAGGGGTTCTGGAGCAGGTGTTTGTGGTTGCGTCGCATCATCCGCTGGCGCAGGAACAGGAGCCGTTAAATCGTCGCACTATTCGGCGTTTTCGCGCGATTGTGGTGGGCGACAATGCACAGCATGCCAACGTCTCCGGCTCCCAGGTGCTTGACGATCAGGAAGCCATCACCGTTTTTGACTTCAAAACCAAGCTGGAACTGCAAATCAGTGGTCTGGGATGCGGCTATATTCCGCGCTATCTGGCGCAGCGATTTCTGGAGAGTGGCGCTCTGATTGAGAAAAAGGTGGTCGCACAAATTATCTTTGAACCCGTGTGGATAGGTTGGAATGAACAGACTGCCGGGTTGGCCAGTGCCTGGTGGCGGGATGAGATTTTAGCAAATAGTGCTATTGCGGGGGTGTATGTTAAAACGGCTGCTGATAAATCAATCAGTTAAGAAAAAATATTCTTTTGTAGTAGCTTCAATCTCTTGTTATTTCTCTCCAAATTAGTGCAAAATACGCCGCTTGCAAAAAATGACATTAACCGACGTTTTAATACGCGTCGGTTATTTTTTTGCATCAAACCAATCATTCATAAAAGAGGCCGGGCTTCGTACCGGATAGATACTTACTTAAAAATCGACAGTTGTTGTCGCTGAGGATTAACAAAAAATGGGGCAATTTTTTGCTTACGCGACGGTTTTCGCCGTAATGGGGGATAACCATGTCGCATAACGCTACTCCAAACACCTCTCGCGTGGAATTACGTAAAACGCTTACGCTGGTTCCGGTTGTCATGATGGGCCTTGCCTATATGCAGCCGATGACGCTGTTCGATACATTCGGTATCGTATCAGGAATGACCGATGGTCACGTCCCGACAGCTTACGCCTTTGCACTGATCGCCATCCTCTTTACCGCACTGAGCTACGGTAAACTGGTGCGTCGCTATCCGTCTGCAGGCTCTGCCTACACTTATGCCCAGAAATCCATTAGCCCGACCGTTGGCTTTATGGTGGGTTGGTCGTCACTGCTGGACTACCTGTTCGCACCGATGATCAACATTCTGTTGGCGAAAATTTATTTTGAAGCTCTGGTGCCGTCGATACCGTCATGGATATTCGTGGTGGCGCTGGTGGCCTTTATGACCGCCTTTAACCTGCGCAGCCTGAAATCTGTTGCGAATTTCAACACCGTAATCGTGTTGTTGCAGGTGGTGCTGATTGCAGTGATCCTCGGCATGGTCGTTTATGGCGTGTTCGAAGGGGAAGGTGCCGGTACGCTGGCGAGCAGCCGTCCGTTCTGGTCAGGTGATGCGCATGTGATCCCGATGATCACGGGAGCGACTATCCTGTGCTTCTCGTTCACCGGTTTTGACGGTATCAGCAACCTGTCTGAAGAAACCAAAGACGCTGAACGTGTGATCCCGCGGGCGATTTTCCTGACCGCGCTGATTGGTGGCCTGATCTTTATCGTCTCCACCTATCTGTTGCAGCTGTACTTCCCGGATATCTCACGCTTCAAGGATCCGGACGCTTCTCAGCCGGAAATCATGCTGTATGTCGCTGGTAAGTTCTTCCAGGTCGGCGCGCTGATTTTCTCTACCATTACCGTACTGGCTTCAGGTATGGCGGCGCATGCAGGCGTAGCGCGTCTGATGTATGTGATGGGACGTGACGGTGTGTTCCCGAAAAGTTTCTTCGGTTATGTCCACCCGAAATGGCGTACTCCGTCCATGAACATCATTCTGGTTGGTGCGATTGCTCTGCTGGCAATTAACTTCGACCTGGTGATGGCGACGGCGCTGATTAACTTCGGTGCGCTGGTGGCGTTTACCTTCGTTAACCTGTCGGTGATCTCCCAGTTCTGGATCCGTGAGAAGCGTAACAAGACGCTGAAAGACCACTTCCAGTATCTGTTCCTGCCAATGTGCGGTGCGCTGACCGTTGGTGCGCTGTGGGTGAACCTGGAAGAGAGCTCAATGGTTCTGGGTCTGATCTGGGCCGCTATTGGTCTGATTTACCTGGCTTGCGTGACCAAAAGCTTCCGTAACCCGGTGCCACAGTACGACGAAGATATCGCGTAATAGCTGTATTTAGATAAAAAAAACCGGAGACATGTTCTCCGGTTTTTTTATACGTGGGAGTTATACAATCTCTTGCGCATACTGCCAGAGTGACTTCAGCAGCATCAGTTTCTCTTTGTTATCTGCATATTGCTGGCTCAGCATCTGCAATTCATTGGCGTAATTTTGCAAAAACTCCGGCGTGAATATTTGACGACGATGGTCCAGCCAGCGCTGCTGTTCGGCTTCATCCAGCGTTCCGGGGAAGTTACGTGCGCGGTAGTTAAACAGCAGCTTTTCAATGCGCTTATCGACAAAGGAGATATCCAGCGCCGGTAAATTGCGCGGCTCAGTTTCCAGAACGATTTTCATCGCGGCACGGTCGGCATCGCTGAAAAAACCATTGTATAACTGTGCGTCTACGTTATCTGATGGCGTAAAGGGTTCCGCATCGGCGAAGATGGCCACCACTTTGTCGCGAACCTGCGGGTTTTCGCGCAGTATTTTGAGATTATCCAGACAATGCTGGCGGTTAATGCCAAGGCGATCGGCATCTTCCGGGCGCAAGGTATTCGCCTGTGCCAGTACCGGGCATTTGTTGATGTGCACCAGTTTAACCGGCACGGCTGGGTTATCTCCCAGATCAGCTTTAGCAGTGTAGAGCCGCTCACGTAGCGCGTCGCTGTCCAGTTCGAGCAGCGGTGAAATATCACCGGCTAAGTCGACCATAATCACCGCGTTGCGATTCTCAGGATGCCAGGCCAATGGCGCCACCCAACTGGTGTTGCCGCGCCATGCGCCGAACATCCCCGAAACATGGACTAGCGGCTTCATTTGCGGGACATCAATCAGTGCGGCCAGCTTGTGCTTATTGCGATGGCTGTAGAGATAATCAAACAGGCGCGGCTGGCGCGACTTCACTAATTGCGCCATCGCAATTGTGGCGTATACATCGGCCATCGCATCGTGGGCATTGGCATGTTCAATACCGTTGGCTTTGGTCAAATGCTCCAGGCGAAAGCTGGGTAAGACGTCGTCGTTTTCCGGCCAGTTAATTCCTTCAGGACGCAGGGCATAGCAGGCGCGCATCACATCCAGCAGATCCCAGCGTGAATTATCGTTCTGCCAGCTCCAGGCGTAGGGATCGTAGAAATTGCGATACAGGATGTTGCGCGTCACTTCATCATCAAAGCGCACGTTGTTATAGCCCAGGATACAGGTTTTCGGCACCGTGAACAGGGCGTGGATGCGCGCAGCAAAAGCGGCTTCATTTTCTCCTTTTTCACGCGCTTCCTGCGGTGTGATACCGGTTATCAGCACCGCCTCAGGCTGCGGCAGATAGTCGTCTGCGGGTTTGCAATAAAAGACTTCAGGTTCACCAATAATGTTGAAATCGCTATCTGTGCGGATAGCCGCAAATTGCGCGGGTCTGTCCAGCGCCGGATGGGTACCAAAGGTCTCGTAATCGTGAAAGAGAAAACCAGGTTGCTGCTTGCCGTCATTCATTGTTCAGTTATGTCCGGGATCAATTTAGCGCTCGTCCAAGAATACCAAAAAATAGCGAGGTAATCAGCAAAGCGATTATCAATGCTGAATGATGTACGCAATAAAATTGAGATGAACAGGCTTTAATAGAATTGATTAATAAATTTTGTACTGTTAAGAGAAATTACTGGAATAAATTTTCTGAAATCTATGAGCTGATAAATAATATAAATGAGAACCATTATTGTTATTTAGCGCTGATTTGTTGTGTTCTGGAAATTTTAAAATTCTTTTATAAACAATGGGTTTTTATTTTGGTGGTTAGCTGCTCTATAT
>NZ_JAHLRC010000127.1:0-9646 GCF_018919545.1 Citrobacter sp. S46_ASV_140 | reverse complement strand
CCTTTAGACTGCGCATCAGTAATATGGCGCTCTGCCCACTGGTCCAGTAACCACATACAACACTCCAGTGATGAACAAAAAGAGTACAGATATTGTAGGTAAGTGGGGATATGACGGATATAAAAAAACCCGCCGAGGCGGGTTTTTTTACGTTACTACAGATTACTCTGCAGCAGCTTCTGTTTTCTCTGAACGATCAACCAGCTCGATGTATGCCATCGGCGCGTTGTCGCCTGCACGGAAGCCACACTTCAGAATGCGAGTGTAACCACCGGCGCGGCTCGCGAAACGCGGGCCCAGTTCGTTAAACAGTTTTGCCACGATCTCGTTATCACGAGTGCGGGCGAATGCCAGACGACGATTAGCTACGCTATCAGTCTTGGCAAGAGTAATCAGCGGCTCAACTACGCGACGCAGCTCTTTCGCTTTCGGCAGAGTCGTCTTGATGATTTCATGACGAACCAGTGAACCTGCCATATTGCGGAACATAGCCTGGCGATGGCTGCTGTTGCGGTTCAGTTGACGACCACTCTTACGATGGCGCATGACCTTATCCTTCTCAGTAAAACCTTAACCTGTGATCCGGTTACTCGTCAGCGATGCTTGCCGGTGGCCAGTTTTCCAGGCGCATGCCCAGAGACAGTCCACGGGAAGCCAGCACGTCTTTAATCTCAGTAAGAGATTTTTTACCAAGGTTAGGCGTCTTAAGAAGCTCAACCTCAGTACGCTGTACCAGATCACCGATATAGTGGATAGCTTCTGCTTTGAGGCAGTTAGCAGAGCGGACAGTCAATTCCAGATCGTCAACAGGGCGCAGCAGGATCGGATCGAATTCTGGTTTCTCTTCTTTAACTTCCGGCTGACGTACATCACGTAAGTCAACGAAAGCTTCAAGTTGTTCAGCCAGAATGGTTGCCGCACGACGAATCGCCTCTTCAGGATCGATTGTGCCATTGGTTTCCATTTCGATGACCAGCTTGTCCAGGTCGGTACGCTGTTCTACACGCGCTGCTTCAACATTGTAGGCAATACGCTCTACAGGGCTGTAGCATGCGTCGACCAGCAGACGGCCGATTGGGCGCTCATCTTCTTCCGAATGAATTCGGGTAGAAGCCGGCACATAACCACGACCGCGCTGAACTTTGATACGCATGCTAATAGATGCATTCTCATCGGTCAGGTGGCAGATCACGTGCTGTGGCTTGACGATTTCGACATCACCATCATGGGTAATGTCGGCTGCAGTCACAGGGCCAATGCCAGATTTATTCAAGGTAAGAATAACGTCATCTTTACCCTGAACTCTCACCGCCAGCCCTTTCAGGTTGAGCAGGATTTCCAGGATATCTTCCTGAACGCCTTCTTTGGTGCTGTACTCATGTAGTACACCATCAATCTCAACCTCGGTCACCGCGCAACCCGGCATCGATGAGAGCAGAATACGGCGCAGTGCGTTACCCAAAGTATGGCCAAAGCCACGCTCTAAAGGCTCAAGGGTCACCTTGGCGTGCGTCGAACTCACTTGCTCGATATCTACCAGGCGCGGTTTTAGAAACTCTGTCACAGAACCCTGCATTGTGTCCTCTCTTTGGTACTAAGCTTTACTTGGAGTAAAGCTCGACGATCAGGTGTTCGTTAATGTCCGCAGACAGATCAGAACGCTCCGGCTTACGCTTGAACGTACCTTCCATCTTGCCAGCATCAACTTCCAGCCAGGTTGGCTTTTCACGCTGCTCAGCCAGCTCCAGAGCGGCTTTCACGCGAGACTGCTTCTTCGCTTTCTCACGAATGCTAACAACGTCATTCGGACTAACCTGATAAGAAGCGATGTTAACAACACGACCGTTTACCATAATTGCTTTATGGCTGACCAGCTGACGTGCTTCTGCACGAGTGGCACCGAAGCCCATACGGTATACAACGTTGTCCAGACGACCTTCCAGCAGACCCAACAGGTTTTCACCGGTGTTGCCTTTCAGACGTGCTGCTTCTTTGTAGTAGTTACGGAACTGACGCTCCAGCACACCGTAGATACGGCGAACTTTTTGCTTTTCACGCAACTGCACACCATAGTCAGACAGACGCGGTTTACGCGCACCGTGCTGGCCAGGAGCTTGTTCAATTTTACACTTGGTATCGATCGCGCGAACGCCAGACTTAAGGAATAAGTCAGTGCCCTCACGACGGCTCAGCTTGAGCTTAGGACCCAAATATCTTGCCATTTTCTTTCTCCAACAATCCTAGAAACGACAGCGTTATACGCGACGTTTTTTCGGCGGACGACAACCGTTATGAGGGATCGGAGTCACATCAGTAATATTAGTGATGCGGAAACCAGCGGCGTTCAGAGCACGAACAGTAGATTCGCGACCTGGACCCGGTCCTTTGACCATAACTTCCAGATTCTTGATACCGTATTCTTTTACGGCTTCAGCGCAACGCTCTGCTGCAACCTGAGCTGCAAACGGAGTGGATTTGCGAGAACCACGGAAACCGGAACCACCGGCTGTTGCCCAACCCAGTGCGTTACCCTGACGATCAGTAATGGTAACGATGGTGTTGTTAAAAGAAGCATGGATATGAGCCACGCCGTCAGAGACTTGTTTTCTTACACGTTTACGTGCACGAATTGGTGCCTTTGCCATTATTCAATCACCCCGATTATTTCTTGATCGGTTTGCGCGGACCCTTACGGGTACGTGCGTTGGTCTTGGTACGCTGACCGCGAACCGGGAGACCACGACGATGACGCAAACCGCGATAGCAACCAAGGTCCATAAGGCGCTTGATGCTCATGCTAACTTCACGGCGCAGATCACCTTCAACGACAAATTTGGCAACTTCGTCACGCAGCGTGTCGATTTGTTCTTCAGACAGCTCACTGATCTTAACATCTTCAGCGATACCCGCGGCAGCCAGAATGGCTTTAGAACGGGTCTTGCCGACGCCGTAGATCGAAGTTAATGCGATCACAGCATGTTTCTGATCAGGAATGTTAATGCCTGCTATACGGGCCACTATGCACTCCTACTATTTAATATGTACGCACCATGCTGAAAAGCCCGTTTTCAGGATACTCAAATGGAAACGCACAGACATACAAAAGATTGGCTGGCTAATCTAGCCAGCTCAACCCAACTTTGCAAGAAAAATATGCGAATAAATCAGCCTTGGCGCTGTTTATGCTTCGGCTCGGCACTGCAAATCACACGGATGACACCATCACGCTTAACGATTTTGCAGTTACGGCATAATTTCTTGACGGAAGCACGAACTTTCATTTTTACTCTCCGTAACTTCTCGGGCGACTGTTAACGGCCGTAGCCTTTCAGATTCGCCTTCTTCAATGCAGACTCGTACTGACTTGACATCATCAGAGTTTGCACTTGAGCCATAAAGTCCATAATCACGACAACAACGATAAGCAGTGAGGTCCCACCGAAGTAGAACGGTACTTTCATTGCATCACGCATGAACTCCGGGATCAGGCAGATAAAGGTAATGTAGAGCGCACCAACCAGAGTCAGGCGGGTCATTACTTTATCGATATACTTCGCCGTTTGCTCTCCCGGACGAATTCCTGGTACAAATGCACCGGACTTCTTCAGGTTATCTGCTGTTTCACGCGGGTTGAAAACCAACGCCGTGTAGAAGAAACAGAAGAATATGATTGCAGACGCATAGAGTAACACATAAAGCGGTTGCCCAGGCTGCAAATACAGCGAAATTGTTGTCAGCCAGTTCCAACCAGTCCCGCCCCCGAACCATGACGCGATGGTCGCTGGGAACAGAATAATACTGGAAGCGAAGATTGCCGGGATTACCCCCGCCATATTCACTTTCAGCGGTAAATGTGTGCTCTGTGCAGCATAGACACGACGACCTTGCTGACGTTTCGCGTAGTTTACCACAATGCGGCGTTGACCACGCTCAACAAATACAACAAAGAACGTCACTGCAAATACTAATACTGCAACCAACAGCAACACGAGGAAGTGCAGGTCGCCTTGACGCGCTTGCTCGATAGTATGGGCAATGGCTGGCGGCAGTCCCGCGACAATACCGGCGAAGATAATGATTGAGATACCGTTGCCGATACCACGTTCAGTAATCTGTTCGCCCAACCACATCAGGAACATCGTCCCTGTAACCAGACTTACAACAGCGGTGAAATAGAATGCAAAGCCTGGATTCATTACCAGGCCCTGCATACCAGGCATATTCGGCAGACCGGTAGCAATACCGATCGACTGGAATATTGCCAGCACCAGAGTACCGTAGCGGGTGTACTGGCTGATCTTACGACGACCAGACTCCCCTTCTTTCTTAATTTCTGCCAGCGTTGGATGAACCACCGTCAGCAGCTGGATAATAATCGACGCCGAAATATACGGCATGATCCCCAGAGCAAAGATAGAAGCACGGCTGAGGGCACCACCAGAGAACATGTTAAACATTTCAATGATGGTGCCTCGCTGTTGCTCAAGCAGTTTGGCAAGTACAGCGGCATCAATACCAGGGATCGGAATGAAAGAGCCAATACGGAACACAATCAGCGCGCCGATTACAAACAGCAGTCTGCGTTTCAGCTCGCCTAAGCCACCTTTGGCACTTTGAAAATCTAATCCCGGTTGTTTAGCCATCTGCTACTTATTCCTCGATTTTACCGCCAGCAGCTTCGATAGCAGCACGAGCGCCTTTAGTAACACGCAGGCCACGAACAGTTACCGGAGTAGTGACTTCACCAGCCAGAATCACTTTCGCGAACTCGATCTGGATACCGATAATGTTAGCTGCTTTCAGCGTGTTCAGGTCTACAACACCGCCTTCAACTTTAGCCAGGTCAGACAGACGAACTTCGGCTGTAATCGCTGCTTTACGTGAAGTGAAGCCGAATTTCGGCAGACGACGGTACAGAGGCATCTGACCACCCTCGAAACCGCGACGTACGCCACCGCCAGAACGAGACTTCTGACCTTTGTGACCACGACCACCGGTTTTACCGAGGCCAGAACCGATACCACGACCCAGGCGGCGAGCCGCTTTTTTAGAGCCTTCGGCCGGAGACAGAGTATTTAAACGCATCTCTTACTCCTCAACTTTAACCATGAAGGAAACCGCGTTGACCATACCACGAACAGCAGGAGTATCCTCGCGCTCTACGGTGTGACCAATACGACGCAGACCCAGGCCAAGCAGCGTTGCCTTATGTTTCGGCAGACGACCGATTGCACTGCGGGTTTGAGTAATTTTAATAGTCTTTGCCATGGTTTATTTCCCCAGAATTTCTTCAACGGATTTACCACGCTTGGCAGCGACCATTTCCGGAGATTTCATATTTTCCAGGCCATCGATAGTTGCACGAACCACGTTAATCGGGTTAGTAGAACCATACGCTTTAGCCAGAACGTTACGAACTCCAGCGACTTCCAGAACGGCGCGCATTGCACCACCGGCGATGATACCGGTACCTTCGGAAGCCGGCTGCATGAATACACGAGAACCCGTGTGAGTACCCTTAACCGGGTGCTGCAGGGTGCCGTGGTTCAGCGCGACGTTAATCATATTGCGACGGGCTTTTTCCATCGCTTTCTGGATCGCTGCTGGAACTTCACGCGCTTTACCGTAACCAAAACCAACGCGACCGTTACCATCACCAACTACAGTCAGAGCTGTGAAGGAGAAAATACGACCACCTTTAACGGTTTTAGATACGCGGTTAACCGCGATCAGCTTTTCCTGCAGTTCGCCAGCTTGTTTTTCGATGTGAGCCATCTTACACCTCTACCTTAGAACTGAAGGCCAGCTTCACGGGCAGCATCTGCCAGTGCCTGGACACGACCATGATATTGGAACCCGGAACGGTCAAAAGAAACATCTTTGATGCCTTTTTCCAGAGCGCGTTCAGCAACAGCTTTACCTACAGCTGCAGCAGCGTCTTTGTTACCGGTGTACTTCAATTGTTCAGCGATAGCTTTTTCTACAGTAGAAGCAGCTACCAGAACTTCAGAACCGTTCGGTGCAATTACCTGTGCGTAAATATGACGCGGGGTACGATGTACCACCAGGCGAGTTGCGCCCAGCTCCTGGAGCTTGCGGCGTGCGCGGGTCGCACGACGGATACGAGCAGATTTCTTATCCATAGTGTTACCTTACTTCTTCTTAGCCTCTTTGGTACGCACGACTTCGTCGGCGTAACGAACACCCTTGCCTTTATAAGGCTCAGGACGACGGTAGGCGCGCAGATCTGCTGCAACCTGACCGATCAGCTGTTTATCAGCGCCTTTCAGCACGATTTCAGTCTGAGACGGACATTCTGCAGTAATACCCGCAGGCAGCTGATGGTCAACAGGGTGAGAGAAACCTAAAGCCAGGTTTACTACATTCCCTTTAACCGCTGCACGATAACCTACACCAACCAGCTGTAGCTTCTTAGTGAAGCCTTCGGTAACACCGACAACCATTGCATTCAGCAGGGCACGCGCGGTACCAGCCTGAGCCCATCCATCTGCGTAACCATCACGCGGACCGAAGGTCAGTGCATTATCTGCATGATTTACTGCAACAGCATCGTTGAGAGTACGAGTCAGCTCGCCGTTTTTACCTTTGATCGTAATAACCTGACCGTTGATTTTCACATCAACGCCGGCAGGAATAACGACCGGTGCTTTAGCAACACGAGACATTTTTTCCTCCGATTAGGCTACGTAGCAGATAATTTCGCCACCAAGACCAGCCTGGCGCGCTGCACGATCAGTCATAACACCTTTAGAGGTAGAAACAACTGCGATACCCATGCCAGCCATAACTTTCGGCAGCTCGTCTTTACGCTTATAAATGCGCAGACCTGGGCGACTGACACGCTGAATGCTTTCTACAACAGCTTTACCCTGGAAATACTTAAGAGTAAGTTCCAGTTCCGGCTTGGTGTCGCCTTCAACTTTAAAATCTTCAATAAAACCTTCTTCCTTCAGCACGTTGGCAATTGCCACTTTCAGCTTGGAGGAAGGCATGGTGACCGCAGCTTTATTCGCGGCCTGACCGTTACGGATACGGGTCAGCATATCCGCGATCGGATCTTGCATGCTCATCTGTCTTTACTCCCGTGATTCAATTGGTAATTACCAGCTAGCCTTTTTCAAGCCTGGTACTTCACCGCGCATAGCGGCTTCACGCAGTTTGATACGGCTCAACCCGAACTTGCCCACATAGCCATGCGGACGACCTGTTTGACGGCAGCGGTTACGCTGACGGGACGGGCTGGAATCACGCGGCAGAGACTGCAGCTTGAGAACTGCGTTCCAACGATCTTCGTCGGTCGCGTTCACATCAGAGATAATAGCTTTCAGTTCAGCGCGTTTTGCGAAGTACTTATCAGCTAAAGCTACGCGCTTTACTTCGCGTGCTTTCATTGATTGCTTAGCCATTCAGTAACCCTACCTTACTTGCGGAACGGGAAGTCAAAGGCAGCCAGCAGAGCACGGCCTTCTTCATCAGATTTCGCAGTAGTGGTAATGGTAATATCCAAACCACGCACGCGGTCGACTTTATCGTAGTCGATTTCTGGGAAGATGATCTGCTCACGGACACCCATGCTGTAGTTACCACGACCGTCGAAAGACTTAGCGGACAAGCCACGGAAGTCACGGATACGTGGAACAGCAATAGTGATCAGGCGCTCAAAGAACTCCCACATGCGTTCGCCACGCAGAGTTACTTTACAGCCGATCGGATAGCCCTGACGGATTTTGAAGCCTGCAACTGATTTGCGTGCTTTGGTGATCAGCGGTTTTTGACCGGAGATTGCTGTCAGGTCAGCTGCTGCGTTATCCAGCAGTTTCTTGTCAGCGATCGCTTCACCAACACCCATGTTCAGGGTGATCTTCTCGACCCGAGGGACTTGCATGACAGAATTGTAGTTAAACTCAGTCATGAGTTTAGCGACTACTTCGTCTTTGTAGTAATCATGCAGTTTCGCCATCGTACTACTCCAAATTACTTGATAGTTTCGCTGTTAGATTTAAAGAAACGGACTTTTTTGCCGTCTTCGAATCTAAAGCCTACACGGTCAGCCTTGCCGGTTGCCGCGTTGAAGATAGCAAGGTTAGAGATCTGAATAGCTGCTTCTTTCTCTACAATGCCGCCTGGTTGGTTCAGGGCCGGAACCGGCTTCTGATGTTTCTTAACCAGGTTGATACCTTCAACAATGACCTTGCCGGAAGACAGGACATTCTTAACTTTACCGCGTTTACCTTTATCTTTACCGGTTAACACGATAACTTCGTCATCACGACGGATCTTCGCTGCCATGATTCGCTCCTTAGAGTACTTCTGGTGCCAGAGAGATAATTTTCATGAACTTCTCGTTACGAAGTTCACGAGTTACCGGCCCAAAAATACGCGTACCGATAGGTTGCTCGCTGTTATTGTTTAAAATAACGCATGCATTACCATCGAAGCGAATGACAGAACCGTCCGGGCGACGAACACCCTTCTTGGTGCGCACCACTACCGCCTTCAGCACATCACCTTTTTTGACCTTACCACGCGGAATTGCTTCCTTGATGGTGATCTTGATGATATCGCCGACGCCTGCGTAGCGACGGTGCGAGCCACCCAGAACCTTGATACACATTACGCGACGTGCACCGGAGTTGTCGGCGACGTTCAGCATAGTCTGTTCTTGGATCATTTTAGTGCTCCGCTAATGTCAACTACTACTGAGACCCGAAAATCAGGTCGTTAAAAAAGCCCCATATCGGGGGCGCGGCATTATAACACCGCTTCAACGATATGGGTAGAAAAAATAAACGGCTCATCGCTGAGCCGTTTATTCGTTGAGAATGCCTACTGTATTACAGAACGGCTTTCTCTACAACGCGAACCAGCGTCCAGGACTTAGTCTTGGACAGCGGACGGCATTCGCGGATTTCAACCACGTCACCAGTACCGCATTCGTTGTTCTCGTCATGTACGTGCAGTTTGGTCGTACGCTTAATGAATTTACCGTAGATCGGGTGTTTCACAAAACGTTCGATAGCAACAACGATGGATTTCTCCATTTTATCGCTAACAACGCGACCTTGCAGAGTACGGATTTTATCGGTCATTACGCACCCGCCTTCTCAGTCAGTAAAGTCTTAACGCGTGCGACATCACGACGCACTTGCTTCAACAGGTGAGACTGTTGCAGCTGGCCACTTGCAGCCTGCATACGCAGGTTGAACTGCTCACGCAGCAGATTCAGCAGCTCGGTGTTCAGCTCTTCAACACTCTTCTCACGCAGCTCTTTTGCTTTCATTACATCACCGTCTTAGTTACAAAGGTGGTTTTAATCGGCAGTTTCGCTGCTGCCAGCTTGAATGCTTCACGGGCCAGCTCTTCCGGTACGCCGTCCATTTCATACAGGACTTTACCCGGCTGAATCAAGGCAACCCAATACTCCACGTTACCTTTACCTTTACCCATACGCACTGCCAGCGGCTTTTCAGTGATCGGTTTGTCCGGGAATACACGGATCCAGATCTTACCTTGACGCTTAACTGCACGGGTCATAGCACGACGTGCTGCTTCGATCTGACGGGCAGTCAGACGACCACGGCCAACAGCTTTCAGACCGAAGCTGCCGAAGCTAACATCCGTACCC
>NZ_JAHLRC010000126.1:0-9661 GCF_018919545.1 Citrobacter sp. S46_ASV_140 | reverse complement strand
CCGAAAGCTTCCGATATTGCTTAAGAATTTTTTTCTTGCACCGAATGTGTGATTGCCATATTTTCGCACTATTTCTCATTGAAAATATTAAAATTGTTAATTATCTCACCAAAGCCACTGGGTAACTCTTTGTATTTTAAAGAAATACATAGTTAAAAAACAAATAATTAGAATTATACATTTTTCCTATTATTAAAAAATTCCGAGTTTACATGGCTGATAACCCATGAAATTATATGCATACAAAGCATGGGGGTGACTGTATGAATAGCCAAAGTGCTTTAAGTAACCTTATTTTTCCGGCTAAGGAAAATTTTGCACACAACAATCTGTTGGTGCTGAAAAAAATCCGTTTTTATAACTGTGCGATTATCTATCTGCGGGATGCGCAACTGCTTATAAAAACAAAAGATGGGCAGTCCTTTAATGTTCCCCCTGAATCACTTTGTTACGTCGAAAAAAACACCGTGATTGATATTGCATTAAAAGTGTTAGGCAAAGGTGTTCCCTATGAGCTCTATCAAGTTGACAGTGATGTATTGAGTTGTATCTGTAAAGTGATGGAACCGCTTCTGTTGGATCCGCAAAGCGTTAACCAGATGCGGCGTAAAATATTTACTTGTCCTGTTGATGAAACAGATACAAAAATTTTCAAACGATTAACTGGAAGCGATGTCCCACAACACCGACAAGTTTATAAAATAACTTATCTTCTTTCTAAAATGAGGGATATAGAATCGTTAGTTTATTCCTTGTCAGTATCAACGGATACCACCTTTACTGAGCGGCTGAAGTCAATCATTGAAGCTGATCTCTCTAAATCTTGGAAGCTGGCAGATCTGGCGAGCATTTTACATATGTCGGAGGTGTCGATTCGTAAAAAGCTGGAGAAAGAGAGTAATAATTTTAATACACTAGTGCTGGATATTCGCATGCATCAGGCGGCAAAACTCATCACCACTACCGAGAAGCATATTAATAGAATCGCGAATGAAGTGGGCTACACCAGTACATCTTATTTTATTCGTAATTTTAAAGAGTTCTTTGGCATTACACCGAAGCAGTTTGCTTTGAAAGTAAAAAAATAGTCCTGATGATTTATACATACAATTTTCCTTAAATTATTCTTCTATATCTTTAAGGAACTCCACAGAAAAAAACGGCTTTGGCGCAACAGGTGGGGGGATTGCTGAAATCTTTATCCGGCCTCCCCCCCACAAAAAATAAAGCCGCTGACCCATTAATCAGCGGCTTTTCCATTACCTGCAACTACGTCAGAAGTTATATTTCACGCCCAGCATACCGCGGGTATCGCTGTAGCCTTTATCGCCGACCTGTTGGGCCACGTTGCTCCACACGTTGAGCCGCGGAGTGATTTGACCTTCAACGCCGACTTTCAGCTCGCCAATGTTCTTGGTGCCACGCATGTCGTTGCTCACATCATCCATCTTCACGCGAGTCGTCTGCGTGTTGTGGATCCAGTTGGCTTCAACAAACGGCTGGAACTCACGAGATTTACCGTCGTCGATGGCGTTGTGACCGTTGATAAAGGCTTTTACCCCCAGACGGGTCATCAGGTTGCCATCGGTGTTGTCCTTCACGCGGGTACCGTTCGCTTCCCGGTGGCTGTCGGCCTGCACGTCCATCCACACCACCTGAGCTTTCGGTTGCAGCCAATAGCTGTTGCGCTCGTTTTCACCCAGTTTGAAGCTGTAACCGGCTTCAACAGAAGCGGTGATCCCGCTGGATTTATATTTCTCCGTCGCCTGCTCCTGACCCATCACCTTGTTATCAAACCAGTTGTACAGCATCCAGGTGTCTAAGTAAGTGCCGGTCTTGTCAGCGTCATTGGCATACCAGGTGCCGTACAGTCCCACGCTGTAACCGGTGACCTGACCACGTGAATGGTAACCGGTCAGACTGGACTGCGTACGGTTCTGGCTGTTGGCATAACCAGCCATCGCGCCGAGGTGCCAGCGGTCGAGGCCGTCGCTGCTCCACTGCGCCAGGTCACCGCCTAACTGCAGGACATAGCTGTTGCTTTGGGTTTTCAACTGTCCGCTACCGTCTTTGAAGCGGGTATGTGCCCCGACGTTACGCATCCACAGACTGGTGACTTTTTTCTCGCCCGTCAGCATATCGACGTACTGCGTTTCCCCTAGACGATCGTGGAGTCGGGTCATGAACAGCGTGTTAGCAGCGTAGTTGTTCGCCAGATAACTGCCTGCTTCCGGGCGGTACTGCTGCTCAGTGACAGGGGGCGCAACAGGTTCTTCCGGCTCAGGGATAATCGGGTCGACAGGATCGACCGGGTCTGGGTCAACAGGACCTGGGTCAATAGGGTCAACCGGGTCCGGGTCAACGGGGTCTGGGTCAATAGGGTCAACCGGGTCCGGATCGACGGGGTCCGGCTCTTCCGGATCCGGCGGAGCAGGAATAAAGCTGGTCAGATACCAGTTGCTGCCCTTTTGCTCCACGTTATAGTCGTACGCACCGGCAACAATACGGCCCGCTTTCTCAAAAGTACCGTCAGAATTACCGGCCACTTCGATGATCTCAATTCCCTCAACGGTTTGCGCCCCGGTTCCGCCAATATTGTTCACTGCCACAAATGCGTTACCTGCGGTGTTGCCGAGCACTTTCAGCTTGTCGGTTTCGGAGGTATCGTCATTCAGGACGGTATTGAAAACCAGTTTTCCGCCGTTGCCGGTAAAATCTTCATTGATAGTAAGCGTCTGCCACGGTTCGCCGTCAGCATGCCCAAAGTTCACCACTGACCCGCCGTTCAGCGTCAGGTCAGTGAGCGTTGAGCTGTTGGTCATGTTCCAGGTCGCATCGCTCATTTGCAGCGAGATAACCCCCGTCCCGGCAGTGCCGCTGGTGACGTATGACGCCCCACTCCACAACGAGTTGTCGGTCATATTGAGTTTGATGGTACTGTTTTGCTGCGGCTGGGTGTTGTTTGCGGCAGTAGCACCGGCGGCGTGAAGATCGCCGTCGATAAGGAAACGCCCGCCAGCAGAACCGTCGACGATACCGCCCGTTTCTGTACTGATGGCATAACTTTCATTGCTGTGATTGCCCGCCATGGTAATGGCGGCGCCACCTGCCAGGTTTATCGCACCGCGTGAAATCGCATACAGGCCGCGTGGCGCTTTGCTGTATGACGCCGCTTTCGCCGAATTGTTGACGTTGATCGTTGCGTTTTCGCCGAGATTCACGGTTGCATTGGTGGAATAAACCGCATGTGCGCTGGCTCCGCTCACCGAAATAGTGGCATTGTTGCCCAGTTCCGTTTTGGAAGATGAGGCGGCATAAATCCCCGTCGAGGAAGCACCCGACGTCTCGATGGTGGCGTCATTGCCAAGGCGGATTGAGGACCCGCTCTGCCCGGTACGGAGACCTTCTGAGCTGCTACCGGTCGTCACAATGTGTGCCCGGTCGCCGACGATAATCGTATTTTTAGCCAGCGTTTCGTCTCTCATCGCGTTTGCCGTGATGCCGCGCCCCTGGTTACCGGTGGTTTGAATATACAGATCGTCGCCGACGTAAATGTTGGCCGAGCCTTTCCAACCCTGCCCATTATTATAGGCGTTGTAACCGGCGTTAATACCATCACCATCCTGGCCGTCCACATAAATACTGGTGCGATCCCCGGTGATAATAAAGACTGGGTTATCCGGCGTATTAGCCCCGTGCGTGCGGATACCGTCAACATCTTTACCATTATTAGTGGCATTCTTTGACTGTGTGCGAATCGTCAGGTCGTCACCGAAAATAACGCCCGGGCTACCCGTCGTGCTGTTCTGAATAACGGTAACAGAGTGTTCAAAAGCTTCAGCCCCAGGCCCATTGAGCGTTAATCCATGGCCAAAAACGGGAATGGTACCGGCACTCCACTGATAAACATAATTCGGCGTAGCGCTGGTTTTTTCGAAACTGGCATTCGCTTGTGCAGGAAATAAAGCCTGCAACTCCGGCGAAAGACTGCTCACCAATCCACTGGCAGGAAGACTATCAATATCAATCCAGGCCGCGTGGGTTGAAAATACCATTGACGTTAACGCGGTTGATACCGCTATCGCAATGCGTGAGTAATGCTTAGGTTTTTTCATAATAGCCTCCTGCTTTCGGGCGTAGGGCGTCCACCACATCGCAAAGATGTGAAAATAGTAAAAATCAAAAATGCGTTATAAAATATTCGACAGTATTTGATGAATGCTATGGCCTAATTTATCTTCAAGCCTGAGCTTGTAGACATATATTTTCTTAATATCTATATTATCTATTTTTGTAATTTGCTGAATACTTTTCCCTGACACAAATCGCTTCAGTAATATCATTTCTGTATAGTTGAGTGAGCGTCCGCGTTTACTGTTCGCAAGGTGGCCGGTAAATAATCGGCGAATTTTCTGATGCTGAACTTCATCATCATCATCGGAATATATAATCCCTTGTATTTTATTGCTTTTCGACAGCCAGTAGTTGGCTAACGGCGCGAGATTCCTGTCCGCTATCAACACAATATACATACCGCTGTAGGCCAGCCGGTCAACCCATTGCGGATCGGCGAACAGGCGCAGGTTTGGGAAGGAAAAGTCCACAAAAATAAACCCACGCGACAAATGATTTTGATTATTAAGGAGAAGTTTTTCAATAATTCCTTTTTGCAGAAAACTATTTCCCTCTGGCCAGATCGCAAAAGTGGCTCGGTGACAGTAGCTGGCGCGTACCACAGTATCCGGAAATAATTGACAGGATAATTCACAGCTTATGCAACGAACACTCTGTGATGGTGATCTCTTCATCAAAAATGACTCCTGTTATTTTTCCATAAATATTTCATTGGTAAATAAATGTGTCAATCCGACACGTGTGACATTCCTTGTCAGTTAATAACAGTGACACCTAAAAAATGTAATAAACTCCTGATATGTTATTATGTATAGGCTATAAGTAATGCGATTGCGCTAAGCTTTTTTCTGCTTTATCTCAGAATAACAGTCTGGGTATTAGGAATTTTATGCATAAATCCAAATCCCAGAATAAAAATTAAAAAAGCACTATTTGCTAAAAATTAACCAATGAAAGGGGCTCTTATTAATTACACAATCCTGATAACTCAATCCCCCTTGAAGTGCTGTTGATAAATATAATGAGAATTCAGATAAAACTGTAATGAATTCTCATTATTTAACATTAGTTAATACTCACCTAAGAATTTACACACGTAACACATTGTATTTAAAGTGTTTTTAATCCTTAAGTGAAATTCTTATCTTCGATCACGTACAAAGAGTGAGGCATATTCACGATTTGGATGTAAAATTTAAGGTATGTGTAGGCACACGCGGTGATACGTTATAGTTACTGAGGGCTGGGCAATTGTACCTTATCAATCAGTTGGTCGAATTTAATCCTGACAGCAAAAGTCTGGTCAATCGTCAGACCGGGCGCGCAATACAACTTCAGCTCCCAGCTTCGCTTTGCTTTCTCTATTTAATTACTCACGCAAGTGACATTGTTTCGCAGAACACATTGATAAAAGTGGGTTGGGGTGAGAGAAATAATGTGACCACAACCAACACATTTTACCAGGCTATTCTGACGCTACGTAACGCGCTGGCGGATGTGGGTCTGCCACGTGATACGGTGAAAACTATTTCTCGACGCGGACTCAGATTAAATGAAAATACGCAGGTAGAGGCGATAACGCATCCTCAGAGTGAAGTTTTCCAGTCACCGCTAATAGAGGAATACGCGCCCCCAAAGATAATTCCTCCCGCGGCACAACAAACGACGCGGGTCCCCTGGTGGAATATTATATTTAGCGCTGGCATCGTTATTGCCACATTGATTATCTGGCTGGTGTGGTATCAGACACGTCCTGTTATGCCGTTTAGTAAATTCATTTCTGTTTCTATGCAGGTCCCATCTCGGCAAAACTGTAAAATTTATTACTCACTGAATGATCACGATCAGGAAAATTATTTCAATCTGATGCAACTGCACCCTTCTCTCTGTGAAAACAACAAGCATGTTTTCCTTTCCGGCTACCGTAAAGCGGAGAGGATCGTGGCATTTGTTTGTGATAAAGATGCACGGGTAGATGCGCACGCGTTTTGTACTACCCATTATTACTGGATGCGCGGGCAATGAAAAAAATACACCACCTTATTTTAATCGTAATCGGCGTGGCGACATTGCTCGGCTCAGGCGGATGGCTATGGCATTCACGCTATGCCGAAAAGCAGCTAAATTGCGTTGGAAATGTCGAATGGAATATTGGCAGCAACCGCTTTGCAGGTACGGTTTCATTTCGGATGTACAAAGATGCAGGGCTAGCGACCATTACCGGAAAACTGTACGGACGTAATACCTCAGACATTAGCAGGAACATCTATTTCAGTTATACCCGGCAGCACGAAGCCCGAGTGCTACAGGCAATGCAGGTGGTCAAAACCTTCGCTGACAGCGCCGATGAAGCTGATATTAACAACACATTACCCGGATTTTACCGTCAAAGCGGACGAAACCTGAGCCTGGTCATGGAGGAGTATAAGGGCGCATGGATTTTTGCCAGCTCAAATGTCCCCTCGCTGTATTGCCGCAAAAGGTAACGTCATATCCGGATACAAAAAGCACGCCCCCTTCAATAGAATTCATATTTGCCATCATCGACTTACGCGACATGGGTCACTGAATCCACTCATATCCCATTGCTATTCTTCATCCCGAATCAGGAAACATCCTGAATACCACGATATCCATTGCGCAATAATTAAGCGAAATGGGCGTTTTATTTTGCCCAGAAGACTTCAACCTACGGATGGATATTTGGAGAAGACGTGGACAGGGGCGTTTATCTCTCTCGCGAGCAATGTCTGAGCGTTCAGGCGTTATCGCATTTCAGGAAACGGTGTGTTTCCGGTGTATTTTTGGCGTACATATGAGGGATACGTAATGTTTACTTTTAAAAAGTGCCTGATTGCACTTTCTATAAATTTGGCCGTTGTTTCATCAGGTTTTGCTTGTACGACCCTATTGGTCGGTAATGAAGCATCAGCGGACGGCTCCATGCTGGTAGCCCGTAGCGCTGACAGCGATGCCCTGAAAGCGCAGCATTTTGTCATTCATCCGGCCAAGCAGAATCAGACCGGGGTATACAGCACCAAAGCACATAATGGCGCGAATGACTTTACCTGGCCGCTACCCAAAAACTCTCTGCGTTATACCACCGTTCCAAACTGGAAAACCCAACTGCACGGCGCGACCGGATTTAACGAATTGGGCGTTGGCGTGAGCGGTACAGAATCTATTTTTGCCTCAGCAAAAGCGCTGGCTGCCGACCCCTATGTCGAGGATAAAGGGATCACCGAAGATGATATCCCGGATATTCTGTTGTCCCAGAGCAAAACCGCGCGTGAAGCCGTGGCGCTACTGGGTCATATCGTTGAGACCGTCGGCGCTGGGGAAGGTTTTGGCGTGGCCGTCGTCGACGATAACGAAATCTGGTACCTGGAAACCGGCAGCGGTCACCAGTGGATGGCGCAGCGCCTGCCGAATAACCAGTATTTTGCCACCGGTAATCAGGGCCGCTTACAGGATTACGACCCTAAAAACCCGGACATGATGGCGTCAAAAAACCTGATTCAATTTGCGACCGAAAAAGGTCTGTACGAACCGGCAAAAGATGGCAAATTCAACTTCTCTAAAGCCTATACCCGTGATGATGAGCGTGACCGCACGTATAACGATCCTCGCGTATGGACCATCCAGAAAGAGTTCAATCCTTCCGTAAATCAGGATATGGCCAAAGGGCGCGAATTCCCGGTGTTCATGACGCCAGAGAAGAAGATGACGCTGGATGATGTGAAGGCCGTGCTGCGTAACCATTACGAAGGCACCAGCCATGACCCGTACACCAACGGTCTGAACGGCAAAGAGCCATGGCGTCCGATTAGCGTCTTCCGCACCTATGAAGCACACGTGATGCAGGTCCGTCCGTGGTTGCCAAAAGAGATTGGTGAAACGACCTACATTGGTCTGGGTATGGCCGACCTCACCGCGTTTGTTCCGTACTACAGCGGCCTGAAAGCGTATCCGGCAAACTATACGATGGGTACCGATAAAGCGGACGATCAGTCCATTTACTGGAAATACCGTAAGTTACAGACGCTGACGATGACCGATTATCCGAAGCTCGCGCCAATCGTCAAAAAAACCTACAAAGCATGGGAAGATAAAGTGGCGAAGGAGCAAAAAGAGGTCGAAGCAAAATATCTGAAGATGGCGAAAACTGATAAACCTGCCGCAGATAAGATGCTGAATGACTTCAACTTGCGCATCATGGCCGATGCCGAGAAGCTGACGGAAGATCTGACTAATCAGCTCTTTACCATCCGCACTAAGGACATTCAGTCTGATATCTTCTTTGCAAACGCTGCGAAAAAAGACTGAGTAACGACACGATGACATGCTGGCGCAAAGTAAGCTTCAAAACTTTGCGCCAGTAGTACGGCTTACATTTCCTTCCGCGGCAGTTGATCGAGAGCCAGACTTCTTAGATGCAAGTTGGCCCAGCAAGCTGCCTGTGTTCGGTTATTCACTGATATCTTTTTAAATATATTATAAATATGCGTTCTCACTGTATTTTCACTAATAAAAAATGCGTTAGCAATTTCTACATTAGACGCACCTTTCGACAACTCGGTCAAAATTTCATATTCTCTTTCGGTTAAAACGCCGTAGTTATTATCTGATGGCGTGAGGTTTACATACTCTGGCAGCGGTGACAGTGAGCGTGGTGGACGGGAGGTTTTTAGCCCCTCTTTAAGGAGTTCTAACAAATATTCTGTAGAGCAATTATTTGGTACGATCGACTCAAAATTTGGCCATAGCATGCTCTCATAGAGTGGGAGCGACCGCAGGCAGTTAATAATATAAACGCGCAAACTATATGCGCTGTCATTGAGTAATTTTGACCAGACATTTTTTAATTTACGGCTTGATGCCTGTATATCATAGAGGATGATACTTCCCTCAACGATAAATGACATGTCTGGTCTGCTAATGTTAACAAAATCAACCAAGATATCGTTTTGCTTATTGAGATAATCCAGCAAGAGTTGCGTCTGTATTGATTGGTTACTAATGAGTATTATCTTACTGTCCATGTTAAGCATATGTAGCCTTCATTCAAATGATGATTGACAATATTCCTTATCGTTATTGCATGCCAAGCCAATAACAAGTCACTACTTAAGATTAAAGATAATCTGATTGAATTATAAGAATTTAGCTAATTGTGCAATTCGATCATTCGCTTTTTCCGAATGCAGGATTCGATTTTTCTTTATAGCATTTAAATAAGTATCACAATACAAACATAACATATTGTATTTCAAGTGTTTTTATTTCACCTTAGAGTTGAGGACTATCTCAATCACAATCTGCTTATAGATAATAATAATTCATTAATACTCATAGTTAATGATCATTATTAATATTATAGGATGAGTGAAATACGTCCAATCTACGATGTACAACAATATTTTATCTAACATAATTGATAGCGGGCGACAGCCTTACAGGGCGCAAGAAAAAAGGAGCCCAGACAATGTTACTGATAATAGGGACGATCTATCTCTAAATGAGGAGC